>JACDCM010000147.1 GCA_013817545.1 Gemmatimonadaceae bacterium
GCGCTTCCTTTCACTATTCGCGTGTTGTACTCCCGAAGGTAGCGCTGGTGATGCGGATCATTCGGGTACGCCTCCCCCGGTCCATAGGGATATGCCTTAACGCCATGGAAGGGGAGGGGATTCACAGTGGTGCCGAACGCCGTGTTCAGATCCGAGTCCTTGATCCACCCGTCGGTGTAGAGCAGGAAATCGCGCTTCCATCCCGGCGGCAGCGTGCTCGCGGAGCTTGCGTCGAACTGAATCGTCGCCTCGTCTCCCGGGCCCATGATCACGTACATATCGTCGGCGTTCTGGAGCAGCGGCAGCACGTCGCCGAAGCGTGTGAAGGCTCCTTCGATCGGTCGCCATGGTGACTCCTTCGCCACATCGTCGTACGCGAACCAGTACGGCCCGTAGCGGCCACCCTTGCGATACATGCGGGAGAAGCCACGGAAATGCAGATCGGCTGACACGGGCGCCAGCGTCGTGATCTTTACCGAGTCGTTGTTCGTGATATCGCGAGCGACGAACGCCTGGTCCCAGTAGATCTGCATGCTCGTGCGAATTCTCACGTGACGATCCGCGGTCGGAAACATTCCAGCCAGATCCACCACGATCGTTTTGTCCTTGCCGGAAGGAAAACCGATGTTCGCTATCGCGGTGCGCCACTCGCCTTTCGCGTTCCGCACCTCGAGGGATGGAGACGCGACCTTGATGGACGATTGCTGCCCGAGCGCAACGTTGATACTTGCGTCGGTGGGGTAGATCCAGCCGCGCAGGAAGAGGTAGCTATCGGGGCGGCCCGCGGCTTCGCCCAAGTCGAGGACTAGATCGTGAGGCTCGACTACGCCCTGATACTTCGTGGGCGTGAAGTTCGAGACGTACACGTCGTCGCTCTCGCGCAACGCCGGCAGGACGTCGTTTCCACGTTCATCAGTTGCGGAGAGTGGCAAATGTCGTTTCGCGATCTGAAAGAGGCGAAGTTTCACGGGCCCCGGCGGGACGAAGCGCTCGTCCACGAACACCTCCACCGAATCCGGGTGGTCGACTGCAAGCAGCTTCACCTCATCGGCGTAAGCCGTTTCCCACAGCTCCTCCGTGAGCTGGAGAACGTAACGTCCATCGCGCGGCTGGAACGCGTCACCCGGAATGCGCACGTATTCCTGCGACGCACCGGCGGGAGCGAAGGCGCTCGTGCTTCCCATGAGACCGAGGGGCATTCCCAATGCACTCCGCCACATTGCATCGGTCACAAACCGGAAGCCCTTGCCGTCCCACGTATACGCAAACGCGCACGACCCCTTTAGCATTTCGCCCTCGACGACGTCCTGGTCAGATCCCGGCAGGTACACCGTCTGCGGTACGCCGTTAGGCCACTCAATACGAAGCACGTCGGCCTTGAGGTGGGGCCCCAGCCCAAAATGCGTCATGCGACCGGTGACTACGCGCGTCTGGTAGATCTCACCCGCCCGGAGCTCGAGCCTCGCACCCACGCCGAAAGCGTTGTTCTTCCCGCTTCCGTTGCGGAGACCCTTGAGCTCCACGTTCACTGCGAGGTTGCTGTTCCCGAAATCGTTGCGCAGCAGCCGCGGTGTGCCGGCGTCGTCGATCAGCAGGAGGTCTTCGTCGCCATCGTCATCGACGTCCGAAACCGCGATCGCGGAGGCCCCGGACGTCCGAACACCATCCGGGAGCAGCGTCGACCGATCGAGAAACCGACCCGTGCCGTCGTTCCCAAAGAGAAACATGCTCGGAGAACTCTTGCCGCTCCCAATGGACGTGCCTCCCACGACGAGGTCGAGCCAGCCATCATTGTTGTAGTCCAGGAACGCCGCCGCCAATCCCTCGGTAGAGCGGAGCACCTGAATCCCAGCAGCCGAGCGGCGATCACCCGTGAAGGTGGCGTTTCCCTTGTTGAGCCAGAGCGTCGGCTCGCCGCCATTCGTACTGGTCACGAAGAGATCGAGAAGTCCGTCGTTGTTGTAATCCCCCGCAGCCGTGGCTCCGGACCCGCCGCTGCTTGCGAGTCCGCTCTTCGTGGTGACATCGCTGAAGCGCTGTGCACCTCCATTGTGCCAGAGGGCGTCGCTGCCCTCCTCGTGTGTGACGAAGACGTCGATGCGCCCGTCGCCGTCGAAGTCGCCGAAAACGGCATCGCGCGCATTGCTCTCACCGGCGAGACCGAAGCTTGACGTCGCCTCGGTGAAAGTCCCGTCGAGATTGTTGCGGTAGACGGTGCGCTGACCATTTGCCACAAGAAGAAGGTCCAGGTCGCCATCGTGATCGAGATCGACAAACAGGGCCTTGCGCGCTCCCCTGACTTCTGCGACTCCGGCTTTCGCCGTCACCTCCGCAAACGTGCCGTTGCCGCTGTTGCGGAACAGGTGACCGCGTCCTTCACCACCGATGATGAATAGGTCCAGCCACCCATCGTTGTCGTAGTCCGCGAAGGTGGCGTGGGCGGCGCCCTGCGGAAGTGAGATGCTGGAGCTCTCGGTAACGTCCCGGACGAATCCGCCCTGAACACGATAGAGATGTGCGACAGATCTCCGCAGTGCTGGCGACCACATTGTGACGAATAAGTCATCCGTGCCGTCGCCGTCTACATCGCCAACGGCAAGGGCGGTCGGACCGTCCGTACGGTCTGGCGAAGCGGCAGCCTCGGTAGGCCTCTCCGCGCTCGCCAGACCCGCTTCCTCCGTAGCATCGGTGAATTTTGCCAGATCAACTGTCGCTCGCTCTCCTGCTCCGCGGAGCGCGATGAAGGACTTCGGCGCATACGTAAGAACAGGACGCCCAGGGATCGGACCCACAGCCCATTTCACGTCGTCCAGCGACGCCTGGTACGGCGCCGTGACCTCCATAAGTCCGAAGAAGCGGTGGAGCGTCGTCCGCGACTGCGCAAGCTGTCCGGCACGCAGGAGCTGAATCGAGCTGTCGAGATACACTCTTGCCTCCCTCGGAGGCTCTGGGGGTATCCGCCGCACGTCCTCGAGATGGCGGACGACGCTATCAGCTTCGCCGCTCCGCGCGAGCGCATCCACCAGCTTCAGCCGCGCGGCGAGATTCGCCGGCGCGACCGCCAGCACCTCTCTCAGCCGGTCTTCGTACCTGCTCGCCGAAGCGCTACCGGGTTGCCGAGCTTCGAGCTCGGCGAGTGCGTACAGTACGTGAGCATTCCCCTTGGTCTCGCGGTGAAGACCCTCGAGCATCGCGCGAGAGTCCGAAGGACGTCCCGTAAGCGAATACAAGCTCGCAAGCGCCAGACCCACCTCAGTGCTCGCCGGGTCCAGCTCCCTTGCACGCCGCAATTGCTTCTCCGCCTCGGCGTAGCGGCCGCCCTGCAAGTAGGTGAGTCCGAGGTTTGCGTAGCCGAAGGGATCGCCGGGCGCGAGCTTCGTGAGCTTCTTGAACTCGGTTTCAGCCTCCGGCAACTGGTTTCGCTGGAGATAGCTGAGTCCCAGCACGCGAGTTCTGTAGAGCTCCTCCACCGACGCCGGCTCGGATGGACAAGCGGTGGATGCGACGGTCAGTGCGGTACTCAAAAAGACAGCCCACGCTCGTCGGATCGTCAAGTTCATTTGCACCTCATAAGGAGGTCGCGAACAGGCGCCGATTGCATCGAAGAGCCGCCCACCGTCGCCGAGGAGCGTTGGTACAAGGTTGATCTCCATCTCGTCCACGAGGCCGGCCTCGAGATACTGCTGCGCGGTTCGAGCACCGCCGCCGAGCGAAACATCCTTCCGCCCGCTCGCCGCCGATACCAAGCGGGTTGTCAACGCTCTGGCTGGGTCCTGCGACAAACCCGTCGAGCGACATGGAGATCTTCAAGCGCAGCCTGGACACTTGCTACCTCGACGAAAACGGGCCCGGTAATACGGCCCGCTTAAAACTCCAGCTTCGTGATGTACTCATAGTCCCGACGCAAACTGTCTACTGGCACGCCCGGATAGGTCTCCTGTTCCACGAACAGGAGCTTCTCGTCGATATTTTCGATGCTCGCGAGCAGCGCCCGAAAGTCGATGAAGCCGTTGCCAAGCTCCGTATCACTCGCCGCACCGAGCCGCGGCACATCCTTGATGTGAAAGAGCCAGTATCGCGCACCGTACCGCCGCAAATAGTCGCGTGGATCCCGCCCCGCCATCGCAGTGTTCCCGGTGTCGAGCTGGTGCCGGACCGCCGCCGGATCTGTGCGCTCGACGAGCACGTCGTACGGCACCAAGCCGTCGATGACAGCCAGGTCGTTCGCGTGGTTGTGGAATCCTATCCATACACCGCGACTGCGAGCACGCTGTCCTGCTTCGTTCAAGCGATCCGCCCACCGCCGATAGTCGTCGAGCGTTCGCTGCCCCTCGATCGGAAGGCTGGCAACGACGATGTATTGATGCCCGAGCGTCTGCGCATCATCGAGCTGCTTCTGCAGATTATCGAGCGCCCCACCGCTTACGTGCGTCGAGGGCGCGCGCAGGCCGTTCCTATCGAGGACCTCCCGCAGCCGCGCCGGCGGCATTCCAAAGTTGTCCATCGACCCGAGCAGCTCGACGTCCTTGTAGCCAATTGCCGCAATGTCGGCGAGCGTTCCCTCGAGATCCCGGCGCGCATCATCGCGAAGGCTGTAGAGCTGAATCCCGGCGCTACGCAGCCGGCGTCGACCCCCGCCGGTGCGCGAGACTTTCGGTGCGCAGCCGAACTGCGCTACCGCTGCGGTGAGTCCTATTGCAGAGAGGAATTTGCGACGATGCATGGCGAATAAAGGATTTGACTGGTGGGCGAAATAGAGGAGGTGGGCCATCTCGCGCCGAGGTCATTGCTCGCAATGACCTGGATGCTATTCCTTGCAACGACGTGAGGTTGGTGTGCGGCTCGCAATACTTTCGAACTCACCAAAAGGGGAGCGCTCGACGATGTCTGCAAGATTGTAGCAGCCGCTAAGGCGGCTCGATAGTGCCGACGGCGCACCCGCGACGGATTGCTCCTTGTTTAAACTAGCGCCGGCGCGCCGGTGCCTTGATACTGACGTCCGTCCACGAACCAGTGAATTTCATTCGGCCGCCATGCGACGGCGAAGACGTGAAAGTCGTCCGCGTAGGCTCCACTCGAGAGTGTGTCCGCCCGGCCAATGCTCTCGGCGCCGGAATACCCCGGGCCATGGAGAGTGCCATACACGATGGTTGGCTCGCGTCCGATGTTCTCCAGGATATCGATCTCGCCGCTCTGCGGCCAACCGACCGCATCAATGTTCGCGCCGAGCATCCAGAAGGCGGGCCGGATGCCCTGCCCGCGCGGGACGCGGATGCGTGCCTCGAAGCGGCCGTACGCCTGCGCGAACAGCCCCTTGGTCTTGAGTCGCGTCGACGTGATGGTGGAGTGGGACCGTGATTGGCACACGCTAAGAGCGCGAAGAGCGTAAAGAAAATCGGTCTCAAGTTAGCCACCCATTGCGCTGGTGTCTCCCAGGATCTCACGAACATCACATTCGTGAATCACTGTGGCCGGCCAATCCGGTTCATACCGTTCGGCGCTGAGAATGCGCTTCACGGTCACGCGCTTTCCAGCCCCCCAAACGAGCATCACGCACTCCTTCGCGGACGCAATGGTGTCGATGCCGACGCTGATGCCGTGAGTCGGTACGGCGCTAAGCGTTCGGAACTCGGGAAAGGTCTGCAGGTTATCGCGACGCGTGTCTTCGGACAGCTCGATGATACGGGTCTTACTATCGCGCCGGCTACCGGGCGGATTGAACGCAACGTGTCCGTCGCTCGCCCCCGAGGCAAGAATGAAGAAGTCGATTCCGCCGGCGTCAATCAGCTTCGCGTCGTACGCGGCGGGATCGCGGGGGTCGGGAAACCATATTGACTCTTTGCGTAGCCGATACTCGGGCGGAAGTCCCTCGTTCAACCGGTCTGCAATCTCGACGCGAGCGAAATGGTGGCAGGACCATGGCTCGTCGGACGATGCATACTCGAACCCACCATTAGCGGCGACGAGGTACTCGTCCATCATCACCAGCACGAGGCGGCTCAAGTCCTGTGGCCTCTCTGCGAGCCGCCGCGCCAACGCGCCGAACATCGGGCGCGGCGATCGGCCCGTTGGGCAGCCGGCGACGAAGCTCCTGCCCGACGCGCGTGCTTGTTCGATCCGCGGGAGCAGGCGCTCGGCAAGGTGCTCTCCGATGGCATCGGGTGAGGGAAAAACGCGCATTGGTGTCTTCGACATGGATCGTTATGAGAGCGGGTTTAAAGTGAGGCTTGCGGCACCGATCATTCCCTCCCATCCCTCAAACGATGAGCCGATGATTCGAGTTTTCTCGCGAAACCCGGGAGACGCGTGGACACGGTAGCTTGACCGCACGGAGTTGAGCAGAGCGTCGCCGGCCGCGGAGATTCCTCCGCCTATCACGATTCTGTCGGGAGAGAACACCGGCGATAGCGACGCCAGACCAAGACCAAGCCACCAGCCGGTCTCTGCCAGTGCCTTGAGCGCGAGCGGATCTTCTCTTCGCGCCTCGCTCACTATCTCACGAACTGGGCGACCACCCGCCCGCTCTGACAGAGCAGCCGAGCTGACCATGGCTTCAAGGCACCCCCGCGCGCCACAGGTGCAAGCCCTCCCCTTTGAGTCCAGAATGATGTGGCCGAGATCACCCGCGCACTCGCCAGTGAAGTGAAGCAACTCGCCATCGATGATCACTCCGCCACCGAGTCCGGTGCCGAGCGTGACGCCAAGTAATCGCGTCGCGCCGCGGCCCGCTCCATACCGGTACTCGGCCACAACCGCGGCGTTCGAGTCGACCTCGAGACGGCATTCGAGCGATAGTCGCTCCTCGAGAGCGCGGCGCAGCTGAAAGCCGCGGAGCGCCGGCAAGTTCGCGTTCTGAATCATCGCGGACCGTTCACTGTCGAGAAAGCCAGCAACCGACACTCCCACGCCTGCCACCGATTTCCCTGCAGCTTTCTCCGCGTCGAGCAGGGGTTGAAGCGACAGCACGATGGCATCGACGAGCGCAATCGGCTCGCCGAGGGGACTCGTGGGAATGGTCTCACTTTTCACGACGCTGCCATCCTCGGCGACGATACCGATCTTGGTGGCGGTCCCCCCGATGTCGATTGCGCCCGCGAGTCGCATTCAGATCGCGGCTTGCGCGAGCTCCGGCATCTTCCAGAGATCGATAGGCTTGGCTATTCCCTTTGGACGGAAGGGCAGCATGATTTTTCGGCCCAGCCCCGCCGAAGCATAGGCAGCAAACAGAACCTCTTGCACGACGCGTCCCGTTTCGCCGTCGGAGATCGGTTCCTCCTTTCCGCGTACGCAGCGCGCAAAGTGCCGCATTTCCTGCGGAAAGCCGTAATTCCAGTGCTCCTCGTAAACCGGATATGTCCAGCCCGTGGTCGTCGCGGCCTTCTCAACCGCGTAGCCAAAGCCGACCTCGGAATAGGTGGGCAGTGCATTCCCCATCAACATGTCGGCGTAAGTCTGCCCCTTGTCTCCGAAGACCTCGATGCTGTCGTCCATCCCTCCGAGCCGGTTCCAGCTGTTCTCGACGACGCCGATCGCCCCGTTCTCGAACTCGATGATGGTGATCGCTTCATCGTCGCCCTGCGTCCGCCCGCTATTCACCTGCGTAGAGAGCTGCGCGTACACGCTTTTCACTTTCTGCTTGCCGAGGAACCACCAGCAGAAAGCGATGCCGTGACAGCCGAGGTCCATGAGGGCGCCACCACCTGACTGCTCGACGTCCCAGAACCAGCTGGAGTGCGGTCCCGAATGTTTCTCGCTGTGCTTCACGAGATGCACGCGACCGAATGCGCCTTCGTCCGCCATCTGCTTCGCCTTCACGTACTTCGGGGCAAAGAACAGCTCCTCGGCGTACAGAAGAAGCACGCCCGCCTTGGAGCAGGCGTCGATCATCGCGTCTGCCTCCTCGAGAGTCACACAAAGCGGCTTCTCGCAAACTACGTGTTTGCCTGCGCGAGCCGCATCAATCGTGACTTGCGCGTGCAGGCGGTTCGGCACTGTGATCGAGATCATCTCGATCGTGGGGTCGCGCAGCATCTCGCGGTAATCGCAAAAGAACTTCGGAATTCCGTGACGCCGCGCGAACGCCTCGGCGTTTCCTGTTGTCGGGGATGCGACGGCGGTCACCTCGGCTTCCTCGGGCATTGCCTTCACCGATGCCGCGATGCAGTCCGCCTGGAAGCGCGAGCCAACGATGCCGATCGTCACCTTCGCCACGTCTCTTTCTCCCGTTCGGTTTAGCGTGTCATCATCCCCACGCGGGTTGGCCAGGAGACAAAGGTACGTATCCCACCCATTTGGGGGAGACGATAGCGGTCCTTGGTGAAGAAGTGCGCGGTGTCTTCGCCGTAACCAGCGGTCTCGCTGCCCATCCCCCCTGGATGCCCGAAGCGGACGACAATCGCATCGAAGGAAGTGCCTACTAAAGTGGCGGCGGTCTCACGCGGTCATCGCAACAACGCGGGCGAACGCCTCGGATGGTGTCTGCCAGCCGAGCGTTTGTCGAGGGCGTCCATTTAATTCCGCCGCCACAGCGTCGAGGTGGGCTTGCGTGTACCCTGACAGATCGGTGCCTTTCGGGAGGTACTGACGGAGCAGACCGTTGCTGTTCTCATTCGTCGCGCGCTGCCACGGGCTCCGCGGATCACAGAAGTATACCTGCACGCCCGTGGCGACGGTGAACGGTACATGCTCCCCCATTTCCTTCCCCTGGTCCCACGTGAGCGATCGCCGCAGATGCGCGGGCAGCAGCCGAATCGCGCCAATGAGCGCGTCCTTCACATCGGCGGCGAGCCGTCCGCGTCCCAGGTTGACCAGCATGACGAATCGCGTCTGACGCTCGACGAGCGTCCCGATCGCGGACCGTGACTGTTTGCCCAGGATCAAGTCGCCTTCCCAGTGGCCGGGGACTGCGCGGTCCTCGATCGCTGCCGGCCGATCGCTGATCAGCAGCATGTCTTTAGCTGCCCAGAGCCCAGCACGCGGCCGTGGGGGCGACGCTGCGCCCGCCCCGAGCGCAGGCAGCGCGTGAGCTCCTGGCGGAGCGCCCCTCGCCCCTGAACGAAGAGCGACTGATAGATCGTCTCATGCGACACGCGCATCTCCGGGTCATCAGGGAAGTCGCAAACCAACCGCGCGGCGATCTGTTGTGGCGAGCACCGGCGTGCGAGGCCACGCTCCACCTCCGCGCGGAGCCGGGGACAAACGGCCAGCTTCGGCGTCTTCGGCCGCCGCGCTCGTAAGTGTGCCTTGCCGTCGGCGCGCCAGGCGCGATACTGCACCCGGGGCTCCGCCCGCGGCAACGTCGCGCGATACGGTCGACGGCGATCGGCCCAGCGCGCCGCTATCATCCGGCAGGAGTTACCCGCCAGGAGTCCGCGAGAAATCTCTT
>JACDCM010000513.1 GCA_013817545.1 Gemmatimonadaceae bacterium
CACGAATACGGCGATGGCGACTACCCAGAGCAGGTTCATGACGCCGGCGACGAACAGGAGAGCCATCAGGCTCCAGCAGCATGTCACGCAGTAGCCGCCGTGTTTGACTCCCATGATCAGCGCGCCACGCAATCCCTCCCGCCATTCCGCGGTCAGAAAGCCGAGCGTCGAGCGGCAGCGCGAAAGACAGAGCGACTTGAGCGGCGTGAACTGAAAAAGTCCGGCGACGATGAGGAGCCCGCCACCCAACCGCGTACTCGTCGTCACCATCATGGGGGAGAGCAGCGCGGCCGAGTGCAGCGCCCACTGCGCGAATGTCGCGATCGCGCTGTAGCCGGCCCAGACGAGCAGGTAGCCCGAGAGAAAAATGCCCGTTGGGATGGCTGGCTGCTGGCGCGCCCGCCGCTGCCGAGCAATTGTCGCGAACATGAGAAGCATGGGGGTGGCGGACGGGACCATCATCGCCACCATCATCACCAGCCACATCACGAACAGCAGCGCGAGGTCCATCGCGCTCCACTGTTGCAGCATGGGCATGGCCATGTCCATTGCGCTCGGGCTCATCTCCCGCGCTAAATGGATCACGTACCACCAGGCCAGCCCCGCGATCGCGCTCAGGCCAAGCAGGACGAGTGTACGGTCCCGCTTGAGAATGGATTCGAGTGCAGTGGTGATGCTACTTCACTTACCCTGGTTGGTCCAGTTCACGATCGATGTCGCGGCATACCGGCTCGGGTGCTCGAAACGGATGCCCCCGTGAGAGAAGCGCATCGTTTCCGTGGTCGCCATGTCGCCATCATCCCAGAAGAAGCCGCCCTTGGGATAGACGATATGCACCTCTTTCTCGTCGCCGGAGACCGGATCAACTAGTGGTGTGAGCTTGAGGTCGAGAACGCCGGGAATCTGGAAGCCCGACCGCGGGCCGTTGACAGTCATGTTGATTGGCTTGAGGATAGGCCCATCAAGAGAAGTCACAGTACCCGCCAACGCCTCCCAAGGCATGCCCCCGTCCTTTCCCGTGAAGATCGAGCCGAGTGCCTGCACTTGTTCGGGGCTCGCCGCCTGGTCGATGAAGCAGACCGCTTCACCATTCCCTTCGTGAATAGCCTTGGGATACTTCAAGCCGAACACGATCTTGACGCCGGTCAAGTCAACCTTGCCATGGTGGCCATCGATCACCTGAAGGCCTATGAGGAACTCGCACTTCCCCTCGTTGGGAAATCCTCCGAACTGGCAGTTACACCCGTGCTTGCAGTTGCACGCCTCTATTTCGTGGGCCTTTATCCGGTATGGCGTACGAGTGGTCGTGTCGGTGGCGGCAGGCATGGGACTTACTCTCTCTTGACTGAGTGGCATTTCTGCGTGGTCCAGCGGTGTCCGAACGGCTATTGTATCGGGAAACATCAGATCGTCAAGACTCTCGGCGTGGCACCGTACCCGCGCAAGGGGGAAGCAATCTCTGTGTCAGGCTCGCAATGGATCACGCCGAGCGGGCGCAGAAAGCAGGAGCTACCGATCCTGCCGCGCTGCAACAACTACTCACCGAGTACGCCGCTCTTGCACCTACCGCCGCGGATATGAAGCGCAAAGGTTGGGTAGCCGGTCAGCCGCTACGGATCAACTTCAAGCCGTATGAGTGGATAGATGAGGAGACGCTGACTCGCTCCCTGCGTGAGTTCTTACTTCAGCACCTCCACCAGCACCGGCATCCCCGAATCCGCGCGATGCCAAACTTCCCGCAAATCTCCATACGCGCGCACCGCAGTAGCACTATCTCCAGCCGCCGACGCCGCCCGCGCCAACCCAAGTAGCGAAAGCGCTCGCTTGGGCGCAAGCTCAAGCGCCCGCGCGAACTCTCTCTGCGCCTCGGCCGGCTTTTTTAGCGCAAGCAGCATCTCGCCTAGCAACTCATGTGTTGGTTTGACGACATCCGGCGGCCCATACTCCACCGGCATTGCGTCCTCAATCGCAGCCGCTTCGCGCAGCAGAACCAGAGCTTCCTCCGAAGATCCCTCGGCAGACTTCAAGGCAGCCCGCAGCTCCTTTTCGAGAACTACCGGAAGCTTGGAGTTTGCGCCGTAGCGATCGTTCTCAGGCGACCGCTTGCCTCGCTCCACCAGCTCGACGAGACGTCGGGCAGCCTCCGAACGATCCCCGCGTTTGACTGCCGCGTAGCCAAGCGCGAACGCGTCCATCGCCTGCGGCGCGGGTCCGACACCGCTGGCGTCAACGGTCCAGTTCCGCGACGGATCGTCCCACCGCTCGCTGTTGACCAGATAGTGCGCACGCATGGACATGAGGTAGGCACGCGTCGGGGCGCGGGACGCCGTGCCGACGTTACCCTGAACGGTTTCCAGATGCTTGCGCGCATCGGCCAGGCGTCCCTGCTGCAGCATTCCGTAACCGAGCCACGCGGTGTAGTGACTTGGCCGCCATTCATCATGGTCGTGCCCGGACGCGATCACGTTCTGCGAAACCACATCGTCCCACATTCCCAGCGCGACGAAAATGTGCGTCGTCATGTGCTGTGCGTGCGCGGCATCGGGCGCAATCTTCGAATATGCTCGCGCTGCACGCAGGCCCAGTGGAGCATGAATCGGATCGTCGAACGCGTGAATCACGTAGTGCGCGGCACCGGGGTGGTTCGCGTTGGTTCGGAAGACCTCATCCGCGACCGCACCCGCACGGACATACGTAGGAATGTCACGCGTCCCCTGACTCAATCCGAGCAGAGACAGCGCGTACAGTGTGCGCGCGTCGTGATCGTTCGGGTGGTCGTGCGACAGCCGCTCCATCGCGCGTGAGTAC
>JACDCM010000148.1 GCA_013817545.1 Gemmatimonadaceae bacterium
CGCACCGCCGGCCCATGCGTTGATGGCGCTCCGCATGCGCAAGCAGCGAAGAGAACGATCGCGGAAGTCAGAATACGCATGACATGAGATCCTGTCAGTAGCGGTATAACGCCGGTGCTAAGCTGCCAAGGAATCATATAAAAGCGGCGGCATAGCCGCCGCAATCCGCAGCTCCTTTGACAGCTTCAGCGCCACGTTAGACATCCGTCTCGCGATCCATCCGGTTGACTGTCGGCAAATGCGGACGTTCGGCGGCCGGTCGGAGATCATCGCGTGTGAAGGTTTCCTCGCCAGTGATGAGGTAGTGCCGGATCTTGTTAATCACAGCGGAGGTCAACGGGTAGTTGACCTCGGGAGTACCCAACCAAAACAGCGCGTTCGCAATCCGCTCGCCATCGGTGGTATCGGTATCCCAGGTGAAGTGATCGGACGCCTCAAGGCAAAAACAGATCGCGTCGAGCGCGTCAGGGTCCAGATCTCCGGCCCGGACTGCGTCGACGAGTTTAAAGATGTGCGATGATTGGACGGGGAACTCGTGATTCATCGGAGTTGCGCGAAGCTGGGAAAAGACCGTGCCTGCGCTATCCGTTCGGCGATCGAAAGCGCCCGCCACATCGGCAGCCAGTTCTTGAACTGTCGCGTGTCCCTCGAAAAAATGCTGGACAACGATTTCCTTCACTCTGATGTGGCTCGTTGGATGTCTAGAAAGTATGACTGGGCTGGCCTCCGGCTTTAACGCGGGTTAGTTCCTCACCGGCGCCGCGATGGTCGCATGACAGACTGGACTAGCGCCACCAGTGCGACTCTGGCAGAAGCACCGTCGCCAGCGGCCATCGTTCGCGGAACCAGTGCTGCATATCAGTCTTCATGACGAGAAACTCCGACGCGGCGTGTGAGACACCCACTAACGCCATTCCCGTCTGCGCGGCGAAACGCTCCACATCGGCGAACTTCGTGTGACCATAGTCAGTATCAATACGGGAGTGAATCTCGCCTGTAATATAGGCCTCGGCCCCTTTCGACTCCGCGATCTCCATCTGATCGACACGATCTCCCGCTCCGGCCACGATGGCAATCGCGCGAATCACTGGTGGGTGCCCGCCGGCGGTGTCCAGATACGGAACACCAAAGAGGTGCCGGAGTGTCTGTTCAAGCTCAGACACGCCAATCGGCGGGATCTCCGCGAGCACGCCCGCGTGGCCCTTGCCGTAGGGAAAGAACTCCCCGGCAATGGTGCCGCCGAGCGCCAACGCAATGGAGCGTGACGTGCTGAGCGTGGGGTGATAGTCAAGGGGGGCGTGGCAGGAGTAAATGGAGAGGTGCGCGTCCTGAATGTCCCGCAGGACCTCGGCGGAAATCGGCTTGAAGAAGCGCCCCCATGCGCCGTGTGGATCGCCGGATTCCAGATCAATGGGATGATGAACGAACAGCAAATCGCCAGGTGTCCCGCGCGCAAGGAACTGCCGCAGCACAAAGTCGCTCGGAAAGGCGGCCAGGAACACCGCATTGACCCGGTCATCGCCGCGAATCATCAGCCCGTTGAAGTGAGTGGCGAACGCGGGCTCGACCCACGCTCGCCATGGCATTGGGTGCGCCTCATATGCCACGGGTAGGAAGCGCGCGAAGGCGGGATCTGCGCCCGAGTCGGCGATTCCAAAGAAGTCGTCTAGGGCGCCAACGATGGTACCGAGTGCTTCCATGACTAATGACCTTGTGGCGATCTAACGAAGCGCGCTTCTGCTGCGGCGCGCCGCTGGAAACCTAGCTCCGCATCCGGGATGCCGCCGCGCCGACAGCAGCATGCGCTGGTTAGGCCCCCCACGAGTAAGATCCTTCAGTTGCTCAACATGAAGGAGAGAATCTCGTGCACCACTTCACCAGGATGCGTCAGGAAGAGGTAATGCCTCGCTCCGGTGATGATCACCTGTCGCGACCCGGCCACCTCGCGCTGGAACCGCGCACGTTGCACGGTGTGCTCCGCCGAGACGGCAGAGTAGACCGCCTGCCCCCGCTCCCGCGCGCTCTGGTCGAATGCATACCAAGAGGGGTACATCACTTCGACGGAAGTCGGCGCGGCATAGAGAGCCAGCGCGGGTGCGCGGATCGCTGTGAGCGGCGCCGGTTCGATTCCCGCCAACATGGCGCGCGGTGTTTCCGGAGCGGTCGCCGAGCCTTGAACGACGTCGCCAGGACCGACTCGGAACATCGCCCGCACCTCGGATGCTGGGAAGCCGGCACCCGAGCTGCGCTCCGCGTAGAGCGTCCAATCGGCGACAGTGCCGACCTCGTACGTCCCCTCCGGTGGTTGGGGGCTCCCGAGAGCCGTCGTCACCCCGATGCGATCAAGCAGCTGCCGATAATCGAAGGCGGAATCGAGGTAGATCAGTCGCTGAACGCGGTCGGGGAATCGCGCTGCCAAGATGCTCATCTCGCTGCCGGCGAAGGAGTGCCCCGCAAACGAAGCCTTCGCGAGCCCAAGCGAGTCGAGTACGGCGACAAGGTCACGGACGAGGGTGGTCGAGTCGTAGCCCTCCCTCGGCCGGCTCGACGCTCCGACCCCCCTTCGTGTGATGCCCACGACGTGCAGGCGCGACGTAAGCCGCGGCGCAAACGCATCAAAGACGTGCGCGGTATGGCCGAGACCCGCAAGGAGGATCAGTGTCGGCCCTTTACCGCCCCAATCGACTACCTCCAACTGCACACTGTCAGCGATTGCGATGAGGGTGGTGCGAGGCGGCAACGCAGCCACCCCTTGCGCATGCACGCGCACCGGTCCTACGGGGCCAAGCGCCGTGACGATAGCAAGCGCCGACGCCATGGTGATGCGTCGCATCGCGCGTACGGATGGACGAGGGAGGGGGCAGCGGAGCATGGCGCAACTCCTTGAGCAAGACGGTTGATAGAGCGGGCTTGATGCAGACTCCACAAACATGTGCGGCTTAAACGCCAGAGTTCAGCCGCCGGCGAACCCGTAAAATGCAGCGGCGCAGCCGCTGCTTCCATCGCTCGCCGGTCTGCTGCAACGATCGGTTATGCGGCACGGTCGAGATCCCGACTAGAGGGTTTCAATGTTCGCCAGCCTCGATGTGCCCCGCTCGAACAGCACGAGGTTCATACCAGGAACGAGTGCAGGAGCTTCCTCCATCAGGAAGCGCACCGCGGCCAGCGATGGGTCGCCTTGCTCTGATGGTGGCTGATCGAACTCGCAGATAAGGCTCCATCCGTCTTCAGTACCTCGCTGGCCTACCCAAGCAGGCTCGATGACTCGAGTGCCGGTCGGTAGGCCCTGCTGCTGCTGTTCGCGGGACCAGTAGATGCGCGCGGGTACGGACGGTCGCTTGGCGAGCGAATCAACCGCCAGCTCCGCATCTCAAACTGTCCGAAGTGTCCAACGCGGTGTCGCGCCTTCCTTCGGCCCATCGAGAATAACTCCCGCCGTGAATATCCGGGGACCGCGACGCTCGCCGCGAGCGACCTCCTGTTTCCATTACAGCGACAGTTCCAGGTCGGTGCCGAGGTCGCGTACGCCGACGATTCCGTGCGTTGCGAGACTATCGAGAGCGTCAGCGCCGTAAAGGGTCAGATGTACATGTGCGTCCCAGTATCCGGAGACGGGCGCGGGTGTCATTGCAGGAGGCCGACACGATACCAGGAGTAAATGCAAGAGGAGCGAGTTCTTCACGGGTACGTCACACGCGCGGGAGGCAAACGTGAAGCTGCACGGACACCAACCTTGGCTCAGAACCTCAGCCTCAAGCCGCCGGCGAGTTCCACGCGCGGCTTTTTTTCGTCGCGCGCACCGGACGGCGGCTGGACAGGCCAGTGAACTCGCCCGTCGAACCGGAGACCTGCCTTGCGGGCCGGGCCGAGGACCACGCCCAGGCCCGCCACGACGGTGTTCACCGCGGCGTCACGAAAGTTGCTGCCTCCCTCGCCAATGCAAAAATCCGAAGGAAGGCACGGCTGAGACTCGGGTACCACGTACCGGATGCGGCTCGCGCCAAGCGTCCCCTCTGTAGCGACCAGGCCCTGCGGCGCGGCACGCCAGCCGATCGAGAGCGCGGCAACATCGAGTCGCGGTTTGCGTTGAACTTCATCCCCAGGGGTATTGGTGTTTGCTGCCTCAACGAAGGCGCCCCGCGAGTCTCCGCCCCAAAATCGGTTCAGGCTTAGACGAAGACCCGTTCCGGCGTAGCCGCCCACAGTAGCGTCGCCTGAGTAGAGCGGTATGACGCTTAGCTGCGCCGCCACCTCGAGCTTGCCCAGCTTCCGCGTCACATCCGCATCCGACGCTTGAGCCGTGAGCGTTCGTGACAGAGCGGCCGACACTAGGGCCAGCAGCCCTGCAAGCGCTCGTCGGAGGCAGCGCCGGCCAGGTGGCGCAATTGGTGAGGTCAGTAGCTTCCCATCGTTGCGGTCCCCGGCACGGACATTGGTAACTCCATCACTGAGACGACGGTGCCCGCCCCTTCCTCACCAAGAGTGGACGGGAGCGGGACCTTGTAGAGGCCAGTGCGCTTGTAAATGTCGATGAAGTTGACGCCGGCAAACTCCACCCGCACCAGCGCTTCGCCGGAGGCCGGACTCGGAATGGCCAGGCGCTCCTCGATCAACGACTCCAGGCCGCCGGCGGTCCGGATGTGCGCATCGCACGCATGGTCATCAGGTCCTGCCTTACGGCAGCGCGAACACCACCAGTGAGTTCCCGCGCGGGGCACCGTACATCTCCGGCGAATATCCCTCGACCCACCCGCCCCAGCCGGTGGGTACAGCGACATACTGCTTCCCCTGGACGCTGTACGTCACCGGATTGCTGTGAATGCCGCTGCCGGTATTGAATTGCCACAGAAGCGTGCCGTTACGCGCGTCGAAAGCATTGAAGTTTCCGTTCGGCTCGCCCGTGAAGATGACGTCGCCCGCAGTCGCGAGAATCGACGCCACGATCGGGTGCTGCCCACGCCACGACCAGACTTCGCGACCGGTAGAAGGGTCGAACGCCTTCACGTGACCCCAGTGCTCCTTGTCGAGATCGACGTCGCCGCCCCAGTACGGCATGCCCTCCTCGAACTTCGACGGCTTCAGCTTGAAGGTGCCGCACAGCTCGACAACCGGAGTGTAAAGCAGGCCTGTTCGCGGGCTATACGCGGCGTGCGGCCATTCCTTGAGACCGGCCGGACCCGGGCAGATATGCGTCCCCGCTGGAGTAGGGGTTTTCTGTACCGTGACCGTTCCGGTGCGCGAGTCGATTTCTCCCCAGGTCACGCGGCCAAACTTGTTCGCGCTGACAAGCGCACCGTTCGTGCGATCGAGCACGAAGAGGTAACCGTTCTTATCGAAGTGAGTGAGCAGCTTTCTCCCGTCTTTATCCAGGAGAATGTTCTCATTCACGCCGTCATAGTCCCAGACGTCGTGAGGCGTCCACTGATAGTGCCAGCGCAGTGATCCGTCATCGGGGTCAAGCGCGACGACGGAGCTTGTATAGAGATTGTTGCCGGCCCGAACGCTGCCATCAAAGTCAGGCGACGGGTTGCCGGTTCCCCAGTAAAGCAGGTCGAGCTCTGGATCGTAGGTGCCGGTTATCCACGCAGTACCACCACCGCGCGCCCACGCCTGACCAGTAGCCGGCCATGAGTCGAACCCAGGCTCGCCCGGCTTCGGAACGTTGTACCGACGCCAGACTCGGCGGCCATCCTCGAGGTTGAACGCGTCGATGTGACCCCTGACGCCGTATTCGGCGCCCGAGCTGCCGACGATTACCAGATTCTTGACGACCAGCGGTGCGAGGGTCGCGCTTTCGGCTGCTCTGACGTCGGCGAACACCTGCTGCCAGATCTGCTTACCGGTCTTCGCATCCAGCGCCACGATATGACCGTTCTGCGTAACCACAAAAACTTTTCCCTGCGCGACCGCCACTCCGCGGTTGACGTTGCCGCAGCACATCGGCACATCGAGCGGAATGGCGTGGCGGTACGTCCAGAGCAGCTTTCCTTTCGCGGCGTCGAGGGCCCAGACATAGCCGTCCCATCCCGAGACGAACATCACGCCATCGACGACAATCGGTGCTGCCTCGAAAGAGTAGGTCGCCGGATTGGCTACGAGTCCGATCACCCCGGTCTGAAAAATCCACGCGGGGCGAAGTGATGCGACATTCGTCGTGTTGACCTGGTTCAGTGTGCTGTAACGCTGCCCGCTATAGTCGCCGTAATACGTGAGCCAGTTCTGCGGCTCGCTTCGCGCGCGTGCGATCCGCTCCGACGTAACCGTTTCCGTGACCGGTGGCGCAACCCCAGGCATGTCCTCGTTCATGGAGGAGAACGGCTGCGGCTGCTGTGTGATGGGATACTCCGTCGGACGGCCGCAAGCCGTAAACAGCGCGGAGCAGGCCAGGAGAACCGCTGGAAGCGATTGCATTCTCATGGCCGTTCCTGACGTGGCCGGTCCAGCCTTGCCTCCGCGGGAACTTCACCGCCCACCATGATCAGCCCCAGCATGCCCCTGCCGGCATGGTTGGCGATGGGGCAGCCGAAAAAATAGAGCCCTGGTGCATCAAGACGGATCTTCACTTTGCCCGCCGTGTGCATGGGCAGCATCATCGCCTGGCGTCCCTGCTGACTCGGTACCAAGGCCGCATGTAGGTTTCCATCGGTGTTGTGGAACTCGAGCTCGATTTCTCCACCACGCGGTATGTGAATGATGGCGGGCTTCCAGATGAACTCGGTCTCCGGTATCCAGATCTTGTCTCGGAACACGCCATCGCTTCCAAGTTTGGCGTGGGACAAACCACCGTGCGCAAAGAGGCGGCCGACGATCGCCTCGTTCGGATGGTCCACAGCCGGTAGCATGTTCACCATCCGTACAACATCCGGATTGAGCTGTTTCAGCACGCTCGGGCGAAGCAGCCGGACATAGTTGCATCCGGAGATCGCGAGAATGACTCCGAACAGAAACCACTGACCGGTCCTGAGTGTCGACCGCATTGTATTTCTCCCCAGTAGGGTGGAGCTGAATGCACTTCGGGAAAGCAATGTCTTGCCGCAAGCATTATTCCGACAGAACGCCAGGCGATGGCTGGAAGCAATCGCAAAGGGACATACGGAATTCGAGGCGTCGGCGCAAGGACGCGATTGTACCACCCGCAACGAGCGTACCAGCGACAGAGGCTTACTTCGCGCCAGCTGGTCGATGAGATGCCGGCGCGGGTGCGAACCTCGAGACCAAAGTTCGGAATGCCGAACAATCCCTCCGCGGCACCGTTCCACGCACAGATTTCCCCCGCTTCTGTAACCGTATACGCGGCGTCAGCAGTGTGCTCCAACAATTCGAGAAGCTCGTTTTCCAGCATCGCGTCGCGTTACCTCCGCTGAGGTACCAGGTTCCTGCGTGCGCGAGCGTGCGGACATGCTTCAGAGGAATTCGCTGCTCGACGGCGCGCGTGCCGAGGCGGAAGCGGGCGGTTCAAATATGGCCGACGCTCTAATAAGGTATAGACGCCATCGGTAATCGCGCTCGCGGCGTGCTGCATTGTCTCAGTGCTCCGTTATCTCAGACATACAACCTTAAGGCTGGCTCATGAAGCGACTGCTGTTTGGACCGCTCGACACCGGATCGCGCGACATCGATTGTGGACTGCTCATTCTGCGCGTGATCGGTGGAATGTCGCTCGCACTGGGACACGGTATCGGAAAGATTCCGCCATCAGAGGGATTCAGGCGCGCATCAGCGGAATGGGCTTCGCGCTGCCGGAGCTGTTTGCCTGGGTCGTGGCATTCACGGAATTCGCCGGCGGAATCGCGCTCGCTCTTGGTCTGCTGACACGGCCAATAGCCGCGGTCATCGCAATTAACTTCCTCGTGGTCACGTTCATTGCGCTTGCGGGCGATCCATTCGGCGAACGTGAGAAGCCGATCCTCTTTCTTATGCTTGGTTTGACGCTCGCTCTCACCGGCGCAGGCCGCTTTTCACTCGATTCGCTCATCGCTCGCCGAGACGCGCGCACAGAGACGTAGCGGGTATGACACCCCGCTCCGTCGCTCTCATCGCCCATACGATTCGGGCGACGAGGATGGCGCATCGGCGGGGGACCAAACGTGCTTGTGCCGGCAATCACCGAGCGCCTTCGCGACGGCGGGTACGGGGTGAGCGAGTCGGAATCGTCCTCGCGGGACGACCGGCAAGTCGAGATTGCGACGTTATTCTCGCTGTACGGGGACATCGCGGATCGTGCGGCGGATCCGGTGTTTCCTCAATGGAATGGGCTACGGGATGCTCCTCGGCATGTGCTGACGCGAACGTAATCCGGGAAGCTATCTGGCGATTGGAATTACACAGCGCAATCTTCAGGCATGACCGTCGAACGCTTTTCGCGACTTGTGCTCATCCTGTTGCCACTGTTGTGCTATTTCCCGCGTCCACTTGGCGCACAAGCTCGCCGTGCCGGCACGTTTCGGATCGAGGAGGCGACGATTGCGGGCCTGCACACGGCATTTCGCGCGCGCACGCTCACCTGCCGAGCCCTCGTTCAGTGGTACCTCGCGCGGATAGACTCCATCGATCCGCGCGGCCCAGCGCTCAATGCGCTCGTCATACTCAATCCCGCCGCTCTCTCCATTGCGGACTCGCTCGACCGGCGGTACGCGGGGCAAGGACCTGTCGGGCCATTGCACTGCGTGCCGATGATCGTGAAGGACAATTTCGAAACGAGAGATCTCCAGCGAAGAAGCGGAATGCCTGCTCGCAGTTTCCGCGATAATTCAGATAGATATCGAGTCTCATAGACTCGGCCTCAGTGTGACTGAATGAGCCCTGCGCTCACCTTGCATGCCGTGCACACGAAGGTGTAGAGCATTCCCTCATCGACAAAGCTCAGATCCGGCAAGCTCCGGATTTGCGCCAGGTGGATGCGCCTCGGCATTCAGCATCAACGCATTCACCCCGGCAGGCCTCAGCAGAACGGCGCGCACGAGCGGATGCACCGCACGCTCAAGCGCCAGGCGATCCGCCCGGTTGGACGAACCTGTGCCGCACAGCAGAAGTCCTTCGATGCATTCCGCGCAGAATACAACACAGTGCGCCCGCATGAGTGGCTGAACCAAGAGACGCCCGCGTCGCACTACGCCGCGTCCCCGCGCGCGTACCCGGCGCGCATGCCACCGCTCGAGTATCCCGGCCACTTCCTTGTGAAGAAGGTCACCACAGGCGGAACCTTCCGCTTCCAGCACAAGCTGCTCTATATCGCGAACTCGCTGGTTGATCACCACATCGGTCTGGAGGAAACCGACGACGGCATCTGGTCCATCTTCTTCAACACCGTGCTCATTGCCACCCTGGACGAGCACGACTACATCATTCGTGGGTGACCCCCG
>JACDCM010000514.1:0-1953 GCA_013817545.1 Gemmatimonadaceae bacterium
CCTCGACGCATGAGGAAGCCGCCAACCGGCTCGGGCGCGCGATAAGAGGTGAAGACCGACGGCGAAGAGCCGTGTAGTATTCGTGTATCAATCACCGGAAGGCTTGACAAATCCGGCCTCATAGAAGAGTTGACGTTATTCCGTTCTCGCTAATCCGATGTTGCTTATCGCTGGCCGGCGCCAGCGACGTGCAAGATCGGCCACAACGTGTTGTTGACTCCAGTCGACCTGGCTGAGAACGTCGAGATCTTCTCTCTGTCTCTTAAGTTCATCCTGCATCAGCGGGTGTCGGAGGATCTTCCTTTCCCGCAAGGGATCCTGTGGAACCAGCTGTTCGAGCTCCTGGACATACATGTCTACCGTATCTATGGTCTGTGACGCACCCTCCAAAACCTTCGACGAGTCGTCCCCAATCAACAATTCCAGGACCAGCGCGCAGCCAACCGCGGCATCAAGTGCGGCTGACGCCAACTCTGAACCGAACGCGTCCATGTCGGGGGTCGCGGCTTCGCACCGCGACATGGCATTCGCAATCTCGACTTTTGTCACTGTCTGTCCTTCGAGGGATTTCCATCCCAAATCTAGCGCTTCCTGCAGCGCATCAGGCTTACCCCAGGCATGATGCGTCGTGAACGCCATATAGTTGGGGAACAGCCGTTCCGCGCAGGACAGAAGAAATGCCAATCGGCTCCCAGCAGTCAGATCATCTATTTTCGGTCGTAGGGAATCTGCGTTGAACGGCTCTTCCATGTCTTCGGACCTCACGGCTTCTTGAGTTGGCTTGCGGCTTTGACGTTTCCCTGGTTTAGAACGGTAGCGCAATCAGCGCAGATCGGGCGGCTTGCGCCTGTCGAAAGAGGAGTCAAGCCCATTCCTTTCGCCGCGTTAACACCTGTCACTTCCGCGTGACCCACTCCGATGCCTTCGACTTCTCCCGGCTGGAGTGCCGCTCGCTGGGATTGACGCAGCTTTTTTTCGTTCGACGTAATGATGCGAATTCCCTCTTTCGTATCGGTCACAGCGATCGTCGTTGCTCTCTGCGTTCTTGAACTTGCGAGGGAGTGGATTTCCTTCGCTCGCTCACCGAGAGTGCCGACCTGCGCGGCGTCACCACCCAACTTACCTGCAGTTCTCCCAACATCGCTAGCCGCGTCGACCGCATTACCTGCTGCGCGCAGGACCCCTGCTCCGCGCGTCGAAGGCAGCGGCGCGGACGTTGCCATCAGGAATAGTCCCGTGGCTACGTTGCCGCGCGCCAGCTCGCCGGTGCCCTGGACGAAGTCTTTCATCCCTGCGAGCTCGGCACCACCCTCTACGACGTTCTGGAGAGGAGTTAATTGCCGACCCACCCTCGCGAACACCTCCATGGATCTCTGCGCCGACACCTGCCTCCCATCGGGATCGATCAGCGCCAGCGGATTATTCAAGACGTAGTTATACGGACTCCACTCCGGATGCTTCTCCGCCAGCGGATCAACACTGGTCCACCGCGCGAGCGCCGGCATGTACAGCCGCGCCCCGAAGTAATCCAGCCCCGACTCTGCGTCCCGCTCCTTCCCCGTAAACCCTTCCTTGGTCCCGCTCCCCAAGGTCCGGCCAGGCATGAGCAGCCCCCAGGGCTCGAAGTCGTAGCTCTCCAGCACCGTTGTCCCTTGCACCACGGCCCTCGTGGTGTTCAGGAGATCGGTGTGGTAGTAGCGCCTGCCGCCCGTGTTAGCCTCACGGCCGATGACGCGGTCCCCCGCCAGCGCGTTGAAGAACCACGAGAGCGGCGTCCCCGAGTCGTCCACCGTGACGACAGCGAGCGTGGTTGCTCCTTCCAGGACGTAGAACTCGGCGGTCCCGGAGCCGCTCACCTGCTTGACTATCCTCTGCCCGGCCTCGTCGTACCGGTATCCGGTGGTCGTGCCGCTTCGGCTGAGCGAGAGCGGCAGGTTGTGCTGGTCGTAGGTG
>JACDCM010000514.1:1963-2802 GCA_013817545.1 Gemmatimonadaceae bacterium
CAGCGGTGATGGAGTACGGCGCACCCGCGCTCAGGACATTCCCGTTGGCGTCATATGTGAACGAGCCCGTCTCCGCGTCCCACGTCTCGGCCGTCGTACTAACGGCGTCCGGTGACTGCTCCTTCAGTGCTCCCATCGCGGTCGGCACATTGCGGATCGCTTCGGTCCTTGCGACCGGCTTCCGGTAGGACTCGCACCTCCTGACAACCGCCATGGCGGGCGTACAAGACGAAAGGGCTCGACGAAGGGCCCCCAACTAAGGCGAGCCCTCTGTGCCGCTCGCTAGTATGACCTCTGCTGACTTCTCGCTCCGTCGTCAAGAACTTCCCCGCGACGTCACCCTTTCCGGCATGAGGCGAGATCTCCCCAGGTAAGAACGATGGCCTTCCCCGCACAACCGCCGGATTTACACCGCCTGAGCGTTAGTCGTGAGAGTTTCGCGGTCATGGGCCAGCTTGCCCTGCTCGGCACTGCCTCGTATCCGGTTTCTGTTCGTCGGCTCAACGGGTTCGCTACCCCGCTTCTTTCAGCGCTCCCCTCACGATCGGCACCTTGCGGCTCGCTTCGGTCCCTACGACCAAGTTCCGGGAGGACTCGCACCTCCGGACCATCGCCCCATGCTGGGCACATCCAAAAACGAAGGCTCGCCAAATCGATTGGCGAGCCCTTAACTATTCCTGCTGCTAATGGCGGAAGGAACACCAAACCACGAGTCGTTAGATCCTATGTAGGCCGGTGGCGGAAAAAAGGGACGGGCCGCCACTGTTATGCTTTTCCGGTTCTCACACCAGGAGGAGCATATGCAACAAACAGCAGCGACCCGCCCTTTGGATGCCGGT
>JACDCM010000515.1 GCA_013817545.1 Gemmatimonadaceae bacterium
GCCTCATGCTGACGCCGAAGCTATTGCCCGCCGTACAGAGCGCGCTTCGGGACGCGAGCGTGGATGGCTGGCTGCTTTTCGACTTCCGCGGCCTGAATCCGATAGCGTCAGGTCTGCTAGCGCTGGATGGGATGGTCACTCGTCGTGTCTTTGCATTCATCCCGGCAGATGGCGTCCCGGTGGCTATCACGCACAACATCGAACAGGGAGCGTGGCGAAAGTGGCCGGCCGAGTGGAAGCGCGAGAGATACAGTACCTGGCGTGAGCTGGATGCGATGTTATCGAAGCACGTGCGCGGCAAACGTGTCGCCATGGAGTATTCACCTGGAGATGCGGTTCCGTACCTGGACCGCACGCCAGCGGGGGTGCTCGAGTTGGTGCGAGCAGCGGGAGCCGAGGTGGTGTCGTCGGGTGAGCTGGTGACGCGCTTCTACGCTGTACTGACCGCGGAGCAGATAGCTTCGCACGAGCGCGCCGCAGTCATAGTGGCGCAGGTTGGAAGAGACGCGATGTCGTACGCAGCGTCGCACGCCCGCGCGGGAACGCCCGCCACGGAGCACGAAGTGGCGTCCTGGATCATGGAGCGCTTCTCGCGCGCTGGAGTGAGCTCCGATCACTCGCCGATCGTCGCCGCGGGCGCCAACGCCGCCAATCCGCACTACCAGCCCTCGGCAGCTCAGCCGCGCCGCATTGAAACCGACGATGTGTTGCTGATAGACCTCTTCGCGAAGGAGCCCGAAGGAGTTTACGGTGACCAGACGTGGATGGGAGTGATGGGGACCCCCACGCCGCGCGCGGTGGCGGTGTGGGAAGCAGTGCGCGACGCGCGCGACGCTGGCATAGCGCATGTGCTGAAGCACGCCGCCAGCGGCAAACCTTTTTCGGGAGGCGAAGTGGACGACGCGGCCCGCCGCGTCGTGACTGAGCGAGGTTTTGCCGAGTATTTCACGCACCGAACGGGTCACTCGATCGACGCGCGAGATCTGCACGGATCAGGGCCTCACATCGACAACTTCGAAACGCGAGAAGAGCGCCTGCTCATACCAGGGGTGGCGTTCTCTATCGAACCCGGAATCTATATTGCCGGCGAGATTGGAATGCGATGCGAAGTGAACGCCTACATTGGTGAGGACGGCGCGACGATCACGCCGCGCGAGTACCAACGGGAGCTGATCGTCGCTTGAGGGCAGTGAGCGCAGACGGCTAACCGGTGACAGCTAACAGTGAAGTGCGTTCGTGAAACTCGGTTTGCCAATCCGTAGTCCGCGATCGGCGATCGGCAATCCGCAATCCGCAATACCCGTCGTGAATAGCTCACCGCTCCGTCGCGAGCTCGGACTCTTTTCCGCTACCGTGATCGTCATAAGCGGCATCATTGGCAGCGGAATTTTTTTCACCCCATCTGAAGTTGCGCGTCAACTGGGTGATGGCCGGTGGATTCTCGCAGTGTGGGTGGTGGGAGGTCTAGTCGCGCTCGCGGGTGCGCTAACGTACGCCGAGCTTGGAGCCATGAGCCCAGGCGCCGGCGGAGCGTACGTGTACATACGGGACGCGTTTGGACGGCTTCCCGCATTTCTGTACGGGTGGATGGCGCTCACGCTCATAGCAACTGGGGCGACCGCGGCAGTCGGAGTCTCCTTCGGCAATTATGTGTTGCGACTCTTCGGCACGCCGTCCCACGCGGGCTCCATGGCGATCGCAGCAGGGACGATAGTCATCCTGACGATAACCAACTGCCTGGGCATCAAGCCGGGCTCGATCGTGCAGAACGCCCTCACCATCGCGAAAACGGCGGCACTCGTGCTGCTGATCGCTGGCGGCCTGCTGCTCTGGACCCGGCTCGGCGATCCGCCGCCCGCGCTAGTGGCTCCGGCACCGCGCGAATCGCTCTTAGCTGGCCTGTCCGCTGCTTTCGTCCCTGTGCTCTTTACCATAGGAGGGTGGCAGCAGATGAACATGGTGGCGGGGGAGATTCGAGAGCCTCAGCGGCGTATTCCGCAGGCTCTCATCCTCGGGATAGCCATAGTCATTGCGATTTATCTGGGCGCAAACGCGGTGTATCTGCGCGCCTTGGGCCGGGACGGGCTGGCGGTGAGCTCCGCTGTCGCCGCTGACACGTTGGCGCGCATCGCCGGCCCGATCGGAGCCACCTTCATCACAGCGACTATCACGGTCTCCGTTTTGGGTTTTCTGAACGTTGTCATCCTCACCACACCGCGAATCTTTTTCGCGATGGCGCAGGACGGGGTCTTTCTCCCCGCGGCAGCACGCGTGCATCCGAAAACCGGCGCGCCGGTCATCTCGATCATCGTAATGGGTGCGTGGTCGATCGCGCTCCTGCTGATAACCCAGGGCGATATCGGTGCGCTGCTCAGCGGCGTTGTCTTCGCGGACTGGATCTTCTTCGGGTTGGGGGCCGCCAGCCTGATAGCGTTGAGATCGAGCAAGCCGGATGCGGAGCGCCCGTACCGGGTTCCGGGCTATCCCTGGGTACCGTTGCTTTTCGTGCTCGCCTCGTGTATCGGGATCATAAGCTCATTTGTAGCTTCGACGCGGACGTCACTGATTGGGACCGCGATACTGGTAGTGGGCGTCGTTCTCTATCTAATCGTTGAGAAAAAGAGGAGAAGTGAGTAGGGAGGCGGGAGGCGAAAAGCTGGAGGAGAACAAAGCGAAGCGGAAAGCGTGAGTTGGCAAGCGTGCGGCCCAAGCTGAGACCTTCCGGCTCGCCACTTTCCAAGCCCGACGCACTTCCCGATTCCCGATTCCCGCTATTTCCCCACTCTCCATCCC
>JACDCM010000149.1 GCA_013817545.1 Gemmatimonadaceae bacterium
GTTCAGCGCCGGAAGCATGATGCGCTCGGAAAGTCGTGCACCTCCGCCTTCAGTCGAGCCTAGCGTCAGGGCATGGCGCAGCTCGGCGTCGTTGTCCGGAACGCCGATGATTGCGCGGCGGTCAGCGTCCGTGATCGGCTTGACGTCATCGTGGAATCCCGCGATGAGAATCTTGCCGTCAGAGTCGCGCATGCTGGCGAGCAGCGACGCGAGCAGCGAGGCGGGATTCGGTGCCCAGTTACCGTAGTGTCCGCTGTGCAGCGCACGGCTCGGCCCGTATACCGTCATCTCCACGCCATACGAGCCACGCACTCCGAAGACGACCTGCATTTTCCGCGACTGATGCACGGGCCCGTCGGAGAAAATCCACGCGTCGGCCGCAAGGAGATTCTTGTGCCGAACGAGCAGCTTACGGAGATTTGGCGAGCCTGCCTCCTCGCCTCCCTCGAAGAAAAACTTGATGTTGACAGTAGGAGCGATTCGCGCTGCGCGCAGTGCATCGAGTGCCGCGAGCATGGCGACGATTGGCCCCTTGTCATCACTCGCCGATCTCGCGTATACGCGCCACTCGTCTCCGAACTCGGCGCGCGGGCCGGAGGGGAAATCGATGACACCCCCGCCGTCCTCTATCGCCTTGTCGCGTAGCGTGGGGCGCCACGGTGGGGTTGCCCAGCGCGTGGTGTCGACCGGCTGCCCATCGTAATGGGCGTACAGCACAATGGTTCGGCGTGCGCCCGGCACCTTGAGCTCACCGAAAACGGCGGGAAGGTTGCCTGGTGCTTCCAGAACTTGTGCGCTGATCTGTCGCCGGCGGAGCATGCCGACCAGGAAATCGGCGTTTCGGCGAATGGCCGTGGTATCGCTGGCGACGTTCCGAATCTCGAGCAGTGAAACGAGCTCGCGGGCGATTTCCGCCTGGTGCGTGACCCGATACGCCCTCACGCTCTCGCGGACCCGCGCCGCGTCGGGTGCGCGCGCTGGGCGTCCCTGGGCCTCGGCGACTATGACCGAGCCTAGTGAGGCAAGTACGAATATCTGGACTCGATTCATTTCGTATGCTGAAGAAAACTGCCCTCGTGCCAATCACGATCAAGGCCCGAGCCACCCGAGTCAGCCTTGCCATGCAAAGGCCTCACCGCACCTCTTCTCCCTGCCCCACTCCTCTTACTTGATGCTGCCGCCACCAGTGAGCGACACTGTGACACTCCGCCCCCACGCTTGCTCACTCCACTCCAATCCCTGCTCCACTCCCCATCCCAGGAAGTTTAGCGGTCCACGGATATCTTGCCAGGTGATCGAGGCTAACCGCCACAGCAATCGATCCGTTTATTCCGTTCAATCCGCGGCATGCGTACAACCTTTTGTTCTTGATGCTCGCAAAGTCCAGATTGATCCGCGCGACAGATTGGCGACTCCGTCCGGATATGTTGAGTTCGTACTCCAAAGTGAATGCTCAGCGATGGCGCACGGCGATCCCGGCCTTGAAACGAGCATCAAGAACAAAAGGTGTACGCATGCTGCGGACTGAACTGATGCTGCGGATTGCTCAGTCTGCGGGCAAGTCTCGGTGCGCCCGTTCAGCTTTCGTTAATTAGTTAGTGTGGATCCTGAAACTCCCGATTCTGGTTCGGAGGACGGCGTTAACCTGAGAAAGCAAAGGCTAATGCCGACGTTCGCGTCGAAACATCGAGTTTCAGGACGGACACTAGTTAAAAGAATAGCGGCGGGAACGCGATCATCTCGAGCTCAAAAATCAGTTGAAAGAATGGCCGCGGGAACGCGACCTCTTTCCACATTGTGAAGCACCCGCCGTTCTTGCTCCACTTGACCCCCCTCTCCAGTTTCCCACGCCCCCGCTGGCATGCCGCGTGCTTTCATATCTTCGTACTTTGTGACGAACTCTCTTCAGCAGGAGTTGCTCATGCCTGATTCCACGAAGCACGATCGCGACAAGGACTCGCAGACCGACACGGATAATGACAAGGACAAGAAGAACCCGCCCCGTACGACGACGGGCAAGGTGACGTCGCCGAAATTCGGTTCCGCGGTGAGCGGCGGCGGGGACATCGAGCCGGGCCTCAAGAAGAATTGAGGATCTTGTAGGCCGATTTCCTGATTAGGGCGGGAGGCGGAATGCGGTGAGAGATCGCGCGGAGCAGGCTTGCTCTGGCCAGTGGTCCCCACGCGTCCGCCTTCACGCTCATTTACCCACGCATGGTGATTGCCTCATGAGCAAGGGAACCGTTCTAATTCTCGTAGGTCCCGAATACGAAGATCTGGAGGTCTGGTATCCGAAGCTCAGGCTCGAGGAAGCGGGATACCAAACTCCCATAGCTGGCATCGGTGACAAAAGCTACAGCGGAAAACACGGCTATCCTTGCGCGGTTGACGGCCATGTGCGCGATTATCCCGCCGACTCGCTTGTTGGAATTCTGGCGCCGGGAGGTTGGGCGCCGGACAAGTTGCGTCGCGATCGCGACGTGTTGGATCGAGTCCGGCAACTTCACGAGAGCGGAAAGATGGTCGCCACCATATGCCATGGGCCATGGATTCTGATTTCCGCCGGTATCGTACGCGGCCGGCGGCTAACGTCCACGGTTGGTATTCGCGATGATCTCGTCAACGCTGGCGCTCACTGGGTAGATGAGCCTGCCGTGGTCGACGAAAACATCGTGAGTGCACGAGTACCGAAGGATCTGCCTGCGTTTGGTGCCGCCATGGTAGCCGTGCTAGCCGCGCAGGACGCCCCGGTATTTGCCGGCCAGCGATGACGAGCGAGGAGCAATCAGAAGCTTTGGCATCGGGGGAGCGCCGCCAGCGAATCGTGGGGACGCGGCGCGCGGTGCTCGCCATCAAGGCCGAGCATACCGCCGATCGGTCAAGAATGGAGATCGTTGCCGACCGTCTCACGCGCTCGGCCAGCTCGCCATTTTTCTTTCTGATTCACGTCCTCTGGTTTGCTTGCTGGATTCTGTGGAATGTGGGCGCGTTTGGCCTTCGTCCATTCGACCCCTTTCCGTTCGGTTTGCTGACGATGGTCGTGTCGCTCGAGGCGATTTTCCTCTCCATCTTCGTGTTGATGGCGCAAGGACGCGAATCCCAAATCGCCGAGTTGCGTGACGAAGTGACGCTGCAGGTCCTGCTGCGCAGTGAGGAAGAGATTACCAAGGTTCTCGAGCTAATGGCCGGTCTGTATGGCCGCCTCGGTCACAAGGTTGCGGAAGACGACGAGCTGCGCCAGATGCTCAAGCCGCTCAGCACCCGCGAAATCGAGCAGGAGCTCATTCATCAGATCCATCGAACGCAGGAGATGCGCATCGCCAAACGCAAACGAAGAAAGAGGAAGAAGGAATCGGGAAGCGGGGAGTAGGGGTGGGATCGGGAATGGGGAATCGGGAAACTGGAATCGGGAATCGGCCCCGTGATTTCGGTTGAAGCGGTCCGCCGCAGCCTATGCGCACGAGATGCTATTCCCCATTCCCCATTCCCGATTTTCGATTCTCCCCTACCTTGCTGCCGCGCTTCCCGGCGTCACCACTCTTATGGCTCTCGGCACGCAACGCACTTCCAGCTCCGCTGACGAAGCGCGATTGTATTCGCCATCAATCTCATAAGCAGGGGGTTGCGCAAACCGCAGCGTGAACCGGTCACTCCGCTCCACTTGGACTTCCGGCTGCATCGGGTGGGTACCTGCGATCGCGGCGGCGAATAGCCGCAGCCGGCGTAGCGGAGTTGCATCATGGAAGGAGACTGCGTCCAGCTTGCCGTCATTCAACAGTGCGTCCGGAGCGATGCGGAAAGTCCCGCCGAAGTGCCGGCAATTCGCGATTATGAGCATCAGATGATGCGCCTGGCGCCGCGGCCCTGCAGCGGACGACATGTCGATGCCGACACCCTTGTAGAAAAGCAGTTGGCGGAGCGCTGAGTAGTTGTACAACAGCGGACCGCTAAGCCAACCAATGGTCTGCACGTCCTCCAGCACCGCCATGTCGAAGCCGAAGCCAGTGACATTCAGGAAATGCTTGTCCTCGATCCTGCCGACGTCGACACGGAGATCGGGCCCATCCACGGCGAGTTGCGCCGTAGCCGGGATATCCCGTGCGGGCGCGCCAACGGTCTTGTAGAAATCGTTTCCGGTTCCCGCGGCGATCATGCCGAGTCGCGCGTCTGATCCGGAGGCGATTATGGCGTTGGCGATGTTGGAAATGGTGCCGTCGCCGCCGACCGCCACTATGGTAGTTCGCCCGTCGGCGATCGCCTGCCTGGCGAATGCAGCTTCGTCGTGCTGGGCCGCCGTGACGCGAATATCACTGACACCAACGGCGGCGAATGCCTCACGAAGCTTTGGGAGAGTCTGCGCACCTCGTCCCCGTCCCGAAGCGGGGTTTACGATGACGCAGACGTCACCCTTCATCGGCGCGCGTAAGAGGCCAGTTGCTGCAGTGGGTGGAAGGTCTGAAGCCCATTCTTCATCCATAGCTCGCGGAATGGCGTGGTCTCGACGTCCCACTGGTCGAGCAGGTCCGTCATTCCTTGCGAGTGAATGGTGATTCCCCCTCGCTCCTCCTCGTTCTCGCTGAACTGCCCACCCATCATGATAGTCGAGCTGTAGAAGCCCTCATCATCGGACATGAAAGACTGGTAGCGGTGGTCCACCGTCGACCATTCGTGCTCGGTGACAGTCATGTCCACCATGGGTGCTCCGCGATCGGTCGCGTGTATGGTAATGTGACCATCGCCGCGCTCCCACTTGAGATCGATGTCCTGCTTGTAATGCGGCAGGTGCCACCGCTCGATAGCGTGCTCGCGTGACTCGCGTGTTGTAGTCCCGAGCTTGAACGGATAGAAAGCCGAACGCGGCATCGGCTGGCCAGCCTGGATGAGCGGAGAAACGAGAATGGAGAGGATGAGCTCACCGTACTCGCCAACAGGGCTCGAATGAAAGTCAAAGGCCATCACACTGAGCACGCTGGAGCCGTGATGCGGCTCTATGGGCTGCAGGTCGGTCGGCAGGAGTGCCCGTGCGTTTTCTGTTGGGAGCTCAAAAAAACCGCCGATGGCGTCGCGGAAATGGTATTGGACGTAATCGCTCCCACCTTTCGTGCTGCTGACGATCATAGAATGCCCTCTTCACGGAGAACTCGAACGAGGATGGAAACCGCCTCGTCCAGCTGTTCTGTAGTATGTGATGCGGAGATGGAAATACGGAAGCGCGAACGGTGTTTGGCGACCGCTGGAAACATGACAGGCTGCAGATACAGTCCAGCCTGCTGAAGATGATGCGCGATATGCATCATTCGCCGGTCGTTGCGGATCATAATGGGAATCACCTGCGATGTGGATTCGCCTACGTCGACGGCGTAGTCGCTCAACTGACGGCGAATGTACGCGACGTTCGTCCAGAGCCTGGCGCGCAATTCCGGCTCGGCCTGTGCGATGCGTAGCGACTCGAGAACGCCGCCGGCTACGACGGGCGAGAGCGCGCAGGAGAAGAAGCGCGAGCGGGCAAAACCCATCAGGTAGTTGTACATATTCTGGCTGCCGGCCACATAGCCGCCCTGACCGCCGAGCGCCTTGGAGAACGTGCCCACGTGAATGTCGATCTCATCTTCGAGACCGAAATGCTCAGCGACCCCTCGGCCATTCTCGCCGTAGACAAATGCGGAATGCGCTTCGTCGATCATTATTCGCGCGCCATAGCGCTTGGCGACGTCGACGAGCTCGGGTAGCCGACAGACGTCGCCGTCCATCGAGTAAACGCCTTCGATAGCCACGAGCTTCTTTCCGGTCGCCTGCTTCAGCTTCTTTTCGAGATCTTCGGGCTTGTTGTGCTTGAAGAAACGCACATTCGCCTTGGATAGAATCGCCCCGTCCACAATGCTGGCATGCGAATTCTGATCTGCGATTATCCAGTCCCCTGGCCGGAGCAATCCCTGGATGAGTCCCAGGTTGGTGCTATAGCCGGTGGGAAAAACCATCGCCGCTTCCTTCTTCTTGAACTTCGCAACCGCGCTCTCCAGCTCCACGTGGATGCCCATCGTGCCGCTCAGGATTGGGGAGCCGGCGGCTCCCAGCCCGTATTGATCCAGCGCGCGCTTGGCTGCCGCGATCACTTCGGGCCGGTACGACAGCCCGAGATAGTTATAGGAAGACAGATTGAGCAGCGAAATACCACGATGTTGCAGCTGCTCCTCGAGCTCTATCCTTCCAAGAGGTGGGGTGAACATCGGCTGGGCGAAGAGGTAGTAGCCTTCGCTGCGCGCCGGTCCGTACCACTGGTTATACGGGTCGAGAATGGCGAAAATATCCTCGCCCGAAGAATAATAGAAATTACTGTAGTCGTAGTCGGAGACGTTCGTCATGCTTTGCTCTTCGACTCGTGCCGCCATGATACCTCCACGTGAATATCAACTACTCCGATAGTCCGCCCACCAGGCCCGGAAATGCGTCATCTCAGCTATCGCGGCTGGGTCGCGCTCTGCGGAGTAGTGCGTTTATTTCCGCCTTCTTTTTGTATCTTGCGCTGGTTATGGGTCCTGGTCAGAGACTTCTGATCTGGCCAGCTATACTGCTCTTCCCACGCCGCCGGCGCCACATAACCCGCGCTTGGCTGCGCTTTCAAGCTCAAGTGACGCTTGCGTTTGCCCGCCGCCTGGCCGGCATTCGCGTTTCCGTTCAAGGAGCAATTCCGCCGGAAGCCTGCATCGTGGTCATGAATCACCAGTCGGTGCTCGATATTCCGATAGGAATCGCTCTCGTCCCGGGTCCCTACCCACTTATTCCCACCCGCGACCGCTACAGTCGTGGTCTTCCTGGAATTTCCCCATTCGCGCGTCTCGCGCGCTTTCCCTTTGTGTCGCAAGGCCGCACCGCTACGCGCGCTGAGCTACTCGCCATTCGTGACGCAGCCGACCAGGTCGCTCGTGGCGAACAGTCACTCATTATATACCCGGAAGGGCACCGAACGCACGACGGCCAAATTACGGACTTCATGAAGCCCGGTCTAAAGCTCATACTGTCGCGGGCTAAACGACCGGTATATTGCATCGTTGCCGACGGCATGTGGCACGCAAGAACCTTTGCCGATGCGGCGCTTCGCTTCGCTGGAACCTCCGTTCGCGTTACCGTGCTCGGACCTTTCCAGGCTCCAGAGCCAAATCAAATGGACTCATTCATGGATGAACTCAGAAGTCGCATGATTGCGGCACTCGTTCAGATCCGCACCAACGCCGAGTGATTCCGACTCCGCCACCGACTTACGCCTTGCGCCCTCTGAAGGATCTAACAGACAGTTCAACACTATCCGAAGCGCTTCGTTACGGCCTTGATTCGCCAGCTACGCCGGAAACTCTCCGCCTGGTGGATTACGTTGTCAAGGTTTTTGGCACCTCAACGGTTGCCGTCATCCACTATGGCTCGCACGCCCAAAAGTCCGGTGCGCGGCCTGAAAGCGCCTACGATTTCTTCGTAATCGTAGACCGTTATGCTCCGGCGTACCGATCTTTCCGTGCCGCAACAGGGCCCGGCTTTCGCGCATCGACAGCCATAATTCTCGCCCGCATACTACCGCCAAACGTCGTGCGAATCGCGCTGCCCGACCAGCCCCTCCAGGGAAAATGCGCCGTTCTTTCCCTCGCTCACCTTGAAAGACTTACCTCTCCCCGTTCACTCGATCACTTCACGCAGGGACGCTTGTTCCAGCACGTTCAGCTTGTCTGGACGCGTGACACCGAGTCCCGCAGCGCCGTGCTAGCCGCCCTCGTCCGAGTTCGCGCAGCTACGTTCGCGTGGGGACGCCCATACCTTCCAAAAGAATTTGACGTCGAAAGCTACTTCAGAGCCTTGCTGGAAACATCCTTTGCCGCAGAAATCCGGCCCGAGGCGAACGATCGTGTGCCGCAACTACTGGCTGCACAAGGAAATACAATGATACCCGTGTATACCGAACTGCTACAATATCTTGTCGCCACTAGCATACTCGCACAGGCCGGGAAAGTCTACAGTCAGATCCACCATCTTTCCCGGATGGACCGCCTCCGGATTCGGCTGTATTTCAAGCGAAGCAAGGCACGCGCGACCTTCAGGTGGCTCAAGCACATCGCTCTGTATGATAACTGGCTGGAATACATCGTTCAGAAAATCGCCCGGCGCGCCGGACAAAACATAGAGTTGACTCCGCTCGAGAAGCGCTGGCCGCTGCTCTTTCTATGGCCCAGAGCCATACGTTTCCTGATATCGCGTCCTCAGCGACAGGCGCGCCAGCACGATGCGCTCTGACATCATAGCGCTGGGCCTCGCGGCCGCTGTGCTCGCAACACTCCCGGTTTATGCAATCGTGTCGAGAGGAAAGCCACTGGACGCGGAAGTCGCGAAACGACCCGTGTCTGTGCTGCTCGGCTACTGGATTCGCGATTGGATCATGTGGCTGATCGGGCCGATCGAACGTTTTTTCGTACGCGTGCAGATTTCTCCGGACGTATTCAATTACACCGGCGCGGTTTTCGGTGCCGCCGCCGGCTTGGCGTTCGCCAACCGCGCTCTGGCCCTGGCTGGCTGGCTGATTCTCCTGGGCGGCGCCTCGGACATCTTTGACGGGCGAATCGCGCGGGCGAGGGGGATAACTGATAAGCGTGGCGCCTTTCTCGATTCGACGCTCGACCGCTTCTCCGAGACTTTCGCGTTCATGGGCGTAGCGCTGTACTTCGCGACCCGCCCATGGGAGGTTCTCGCGACGGCGCTCGCGCTTGGCGGATCGATGCTCGTGAGTTACGCGCGTGCGCGGGGGGAAGCCCTCGGTGTGAGCTGCAAGGAGGGGATCATGCAGCGCGCCGAACGGCTGGTCCTGCTTGCCTTGGCGTCGCTATTGGACAATGCTGTCACCGGATCGATGGGTTGGCAGCCAGGTTCTGTGCTATTTGCCGCGATCGTGATTATCGGTGTAGGCTCGCTTGCCACGGCGATCTTCCGAACGGTGTACGTAGCAAAGGAGCTGAAGGGTCTGCGTTGATCCCAGCCGCCAAGCACTGGTCAGTTGCCAGTAGCTTCAATCGGCCGGGGCAACTTCCACCAGGTTGTCATAAAAAACCGGCGCATGTCCCATGTCGGTCTCACGCTGCGAGGTTGTGTCGTTCGCATTCTTGCCGTCGACCGCGTATTTCCCCCACCAGATGGATGGTGCCCACACTGTAGCCTGCCGCACGGTATCCTGTACGCGCGCGACAGCCACAAACTCACCGCGATCGTTGTGGACCACCACGCGCATCCCGCTCGATATTCCCCTGGGCTCGGCGTCCAGCGGATGTATGACCAGTTCGGGCC
>JACDCM010000516.1 GCA_013817545.1 Gemmatimonadaceae bacterium
GCCCGCGCTTCCGGTCCTGGATGACGGCGAGCAAGCGTTTCAGCCGATATGGGCAAACGACCTTGGAAAGGCGCTCGCCATGGCGGTTGAACGTGAAGATCTCGCGGGACGCGTGCTGGAGCTGGCTGGCAACGAACGGACGTGCACAAACGATGTTCTCGACCGGTTTCAGGAGATTACGGGGCGCTCACCGGCGCGGGTTCCCGTACCCACGCTGCTCGCCAACCTGGGCACCAAGCTGGCAGCATTCGCCGGAATCGGGTTGCCTATCAACGACAGCCAGATCACAATGCTGGAGGAAGGCAATGTGATCGGCGCAGGACATGACAATGCGCTCACCATGGTTTTTGGCATCGAACCCACATCGTTGCAGGCCGGTTTACGTCTTCTTGCAGACGCACTTCCAGAACAGCTTCCGTCCGAGGGATTTGGGGCATTCGAGCGGAAACGTTATTGGGCGGACATTCGGTCGGTACACCATACCGCGGAATCGCTCTTCGACGTCTTCAGAGAAAATATGAACGTGTTGACCCCGGAGCTTCTGGAGCTTGGCGCAGAGCCGGGTCGCGACGTGCATCCTCTTCAGGAAGGATCGGTGCTAACGATGCGATTGCCGGTGCGCGGTCACATCCAGGTGCGCGTCGAGGAACTGACTGAAAGGTCGCTAACCCTGGCCACGCTTCAGGGGCATCCACTCGCCGGCATAATTCGCTTCCTGGCTGAATAGAATGCTGAGTCACTGCGCTTTGAAGTTCGCATCTACGGCAAGTCAGCGAACATGGTGGATTGGATTACCATGCACACGGTTGGTGGGCGTATTCAGAATGCAACATGGATCGAAACGGTCGAAAATGTGGTGCGAATTAGCCGAGGTATATGTGCGCGCGGCGTTCAGCAGCAAAACAGCGCGCTGGACGAACGTGGCCAGGAGCAGGTAGAGAAATGGATTGAGAAACTCATTGCTGAGCGAATCCGCGAAGATCGAAACCAAGGCAATAATGCAGGCGTCAACGCGGAAGAAGAGGGGGTCGCCGCATAGTTGCACTGAGTTACACTTTTTCCTCGAAATCCACTTGCAGCGGCCGGTAGGTGCAATGTTCGCCGCAGCCCAGCCGGTAGCGATTACGGGCGAACCAGCGATAAATGCGCTCCGCCATCGGGCGCGCGAAAGGCAGGGCAAATATCCATGAAACGAGGCGGCCCTTGGGGAGCACCTTGAGCAGTTGCTCAATTGCGGCCGCTCCCTGCCACGTGCGGCCGTCGCGCGCAACAAGCTGAACGGATTCCTGGTAAGCTCGAACCGGGATCCAGGGAAAGCGCGCGCCCACCCCGGCGGCCTGCGATGGCATGATCTCCAGGATTTTCTGCTTGTCCCATGCACGAAGTGCCTTCACCAAACGTCCGCAAACCTTGCAGTGGCCGTCATACACGACGGAATACTGACATTGCGCGCACACCTCGTACGTGGGCTCCGCCGCTCCAGCCACCACGAAACGAACTACTGAAACAGTCACTGTTTCACCTCGATCCCGATCGCTGCCGGGTGGGTCAGAGTCTTATGCACCGCGCACAGCGCTGCTACGCGCTTCGTGGCATTTACACGCTCCGCAGGCAATCGCGGCCACGTGAGTGATACACTTATCTCGCCCACACGGTGCGGGTTCTCGGCGAACTTCCAGGCCACATCGACGAGAAGGGAGTCGGCGTCGATCCCGGCGTGCGTCGCCCATGATTGCAGCACCGAATATGTACAATAAGCAAGCGAGCTGCCGAGCATGTGAAAGGGACCATACGAAAGCTCCGCTGTGTCCGCTTCGATCGTAAGTGGGCCGTCGTGCGCCTCAAGGCGGATTGCCCTATCCGAAATGATCGTAATCTTCAATGCGCAATCTCACAGGTAGTTTTGTGATGCGCGGGTGCAAGGAGCACGCCGCTAACTGCCCGGTGTGCGGTGTGCGGTGCCCGGTGCGCGGTTGGTACTGCGCGGTGTCCGGTTGGAGTTACATCCGGGATCCGCTTGCATCTCCCGTTTTCCTGTATCGAGCTTACGCTACGGCGCGGTTGTTTGCGCGCGCGCCTCTTTGACCATTTCGCGCACATCTGCAAGCAGCGCGGGTGCGTCGAAGACTACTCCATCTTTTATCGTGAATTTCACGCCGCCGCGGCGCGTGAGCTTACCGTTCTCGACGACCTCGATGCCAGTTCCATACATGGTTTTAAGGTTGTGAAGCGGGTTGCCATCGATGATGGCAAGGTCGGCCTCGAAGCCGGGACGAAGTACTCCTGTTTTTGTCAGGCCCAGGGCTTTCGCGCCGTTCGATGTTGCGTGCCGAAAAACCTGTAACGGGTGGAAGCCAGCCTCCTGCTGCAGTTCCATCTCGCGAATGGTGGTGAAGCCGTAAAGCTGGTAGATGAATCCCGCATCGGAACCGACGGTGATGTTGCCGCCGCGGGCAGCGTACTCGCGTACCCACCGCATCCAGATGCTGTAGTTCTCCCGCCAGCGGATCTCGTCCGCGGTCGTCCAGTCGAGATGATAGGAGCCGTGTCGAGTGAGGTCGGGCTCGAAGTTCGCCATCACCTGCGGCAGTCCGTAGTCCCTGAACCACGGCTGCGTGCGCGCGCGAGACAGATCGCGGTTGGCCTCGTAGATGGCGAATGTCGGATCCCAGGTGACATCGTGCGCCAGCATGGTGTCGAGCACCGCTGATAGACGGGCGGAATCTGCCTGTCGCCAGAGGTCACCGGCCCAGCGGAAGCGGTCGAGCTCATCGTCATAGCTGTAGTC
>JACDCM010000150.1 GCA_013817545.1 Gemmatimonadaceae bacterium
CCGCAGCAGCACGGTAGTCGCGGACTCCATGCAAGCGTGCCGCGAACTCCACGTTCTCGCGCGCCGATAGCGCGCCGTACAACATGGTGGCATGCGCGATAAGTCCAACGGCGCCGCGCGCCTCATCTCCCGCGGGCAAGCGTACTCCTCCCACGACCGCCGTACCTGCGCTCGGCTTGAGCAACCCTCCCAGCAGCCGCAGCAGTGTCGTCTTCCCCGCCCCGTTCGGGCCGAATATCGCCATGCAATCGCCAGCCCGAATTCGCAGATCCACGCCATTTACCGCCATCCGCCGGCCGAAAGCGCGCTTCAGGCCATTGGCTTCGATCGCGTGCCCCACCGAACCATGATGCAGAGCCATCCGCCTTGACGCCGCCGCTTCATCCGACTGCAAGCTGGCGCCAGCCCGCTCTGCGCTCACGAGTCGCGCACGGCAGCGAGGTACTTGGCCGCATGGCGCGGCGAATGTTGCCGAAGGGCAGCGCGCAGCTCGGATACGTTGGCGGCTCGCGACACCATGTGAGCTGCGTGAGAATGCCGCAGAGTGTGCGGCGTGATCGCGCTCGCTATTTCTTCGCCGAGCCCCGCCGAGCGCGCGACTCGCTTGATGCGATCCCATGCGCGCTGTCGCGACGTATGCAGTCGCGTGACGGGATGAATGAACACAAATGCGGCATGCGACTCACGTTTCGGCTCAGGCCTGACAGCGAGCCATTCGGATAGCCATCGGGCGGCATCACCCTCAATCATCACTGTGCTCTCTTCCCCGCGCCGGCCTACCACATCCAGTTCCATGGCGCTCCTGCTTCCGCGCACGCGATCCATGGTCAGTCCGATTGCTTCGCTCACAAGCAGTGCGGCGTGGTAGCAGAGGCCGTACAGGGCAAGGTCCATTCGATCGGAAGCGCCAGCACGACGCGCAAGATAGGATAACAGCGCATCCACGTTGCCTTCCGAGATTACATGCGGCGAGCGCGGCTCGGCGACATGTTCCGGTAGCGTTTCCGCGGGGCCCGGCGCGCGCAGCTCCTCTTCACTTACCAGATACCTGTAGAAAGCCTTGATCGCCTGCAAATGACGCCTTGTAGTCGCGGCGGACCATTCATCAACGGACGCACGGTCGTTCAGATAGGTGGTGAGATCTCTTGGAAATAGCTCTTCGGCCGCTCGCGGAGCGAACGCGTGAACCAGATCCGCGATATCGGCGTGATATGCGGCAATCGTCGCCTCGGCGCGCCCCATCCGTTCGAGCCACGCTGAAAAGCGATGCAGCGAGTCGAAATCGGGCTCGGGATGCACCTCTGGATGCAGCGCCCTTTCGGTTTTCTGCATCTACGCTCAGCGTTTCAACGCGGTAAGCATGCGGGGAACTTTAGCAGATTGCATCAGGTTGTGAAATTGGCGGGCGGCCGATTGATATTCCGGAGACGATTCGTGAAACGCACCTTCCAGTCATCCGCGATTGGCGTGGGCGGACAAACGCGGACAATTGCGCGGATATTATTTGCCCGCTGGACTAGGCGCGCACACCACGCTAGTGTCCTCCCTCGCTAGCGGAAGCAGGCCGCCGCGGAGTGAAATCCGCAATCCGCATCCGCAATCCGCAATCCGCAATCCATTCCTCCATGACCGAACTCGACGTCCTTCTGCAAGAACACCGGACTTTCGCGCCTCCAGTCTCTTTCACTGAGAGAGCGAATGTTCGGGACGCCGGTCTTTTTCGCCGCGCCTCCGCTGATCCCGAATCCTTCTGGGCGGAAATGGCGTCCACGTTACAGTGGAGTCGCCCGTGGGATCGCGTGCTCGAGTGGAACCCTCCGCACGCGAAGTGGTTCGTGGGAGGTGAACTCAACGTCTCGGTAAACTGCATCGATCGTCACATTGCGACGCCTCGCCGAAACAAGGCCGCGCTGATTTGGGAAGGTGAGCCCGGCGATCGCCGGACTCTGACATACTGGGATATGTACGTGGAGGTGAACAAGTTCGCGAGCGCACTCAGAGGGCTTGGCGTCAAGCGAGGCGATCGCGTCGCGATCTACTTGCCGATGATTCCGGAGGCGGCGATCGCCATGCTCGCGTGCACACGGATCGGTGCGATTCACTCCGTGATTTTCGGCGGATTCTCACCCGACTCGCTACGCGACCGCATCAACGACGCTCAGGCAAAGGTACTGATCACCGCCGATGGTGGCTATCGCCGTGGTCAGATCATTCCACTCAAGCGAAACGCCGACAAGGCTCTCGAGGACACCCCAAGCATCGAGCATGTCGTCGTCGTGATGCGACGAGCCGGAGCAGGCGGCGATGAGTCGTTCGCCGAAATGCGTGAGGGACGCGACCACTGGTGGCATCGCCTCATGCGACACGCGCCTGCCCGGTGCGAACCTGAGGCGATGGGCGCCGAGGACGTTCTATATATCCTCTATACGTCTGGCACTACTGGTAAACCCAAGGGAATAGTCCACACGACCGGTGGTTACCTCACTGGCGTCGCGGCTACCACGCGCATGGTCTTCGACCTCAAGGAAGACGACGTATACTGGTGTACCGCCGATGTTGGCTGGGTTACCGGACACTCCTACATCGTGTACGGACCTCTCGCCAACGGCGCCACGTGCGTCATGTACGAAGGCGCGCCCGACTGGCCCGAGAAGAATCGCTTCTGGGAGATCTGCGAGCGGCTCGGCGTTACAATATTGTACACCGCGCCAACTGCCATCAGAGCCTTCATGAAGTGGGGCACTGAATTCCCGGCAGCTCACGATCTCTCGCGCCTTCGGCTGCTCGGTTCAGTCGGAGAGCCGATCAATCCGGAAGCCTGGATGTGGTACAAGGAGCACATCGGCGGCGGCCGCTGCCCGATCGTCGATACATGGTGGCAGACCGAGACGGGCTCGATCGTGATCTCTCCGCTTCCGGGCATCACCACGACAAAACCTGGCAGCGCGACGAATGCACTTCCCGGATTCGCCGCTGACCTGCTCGACGCGACCGGCGAACCTATCGCCGTTGGTGGCGGACTGCTGGCTTTAACCCGCCCTTGGCCTGCTATGCTCCGAACAATATGGGGAGACGACGAGCGTTATGTGCAGACGTATTGGTCCAGGTGGCCTGGCCGACCGGACATTTACTTTCCGGGCGACGGCGCGAAGCGGGACGACGACGGCTACTTCTGGATACTCGGCCGCGTGGACGATGTGCTGAACGTTGCGGGACACCGAATCGGAACCATGGAAGTGGAGTCAGCGCTTGTAGAACACCCCTCAGTCGCCGAAGCGGCAGTCATCGGCAAGACGCACGAGCTCAAGGGACAGGCGATAGCCGCCTTCGTGTCTTTGCGCACCGGCCACTCGCCCAGCCCCGCCCTGCGCGACGAGCTACGCGAGCACGTCGCCACGAAGATTGGAGCGCTCGCTCGACCGGACGACATCTTCTTCTCCGCGGATCTCCCGAAAACCCGCTCCGGCAAGATCATGCGCCGTCTGCTGCGCGACATTGCCGAAGGTCGAACGCTTGGCGACACGAGTACGCTAGCGGATCCCGGCGTAGTGGCGAGTTTGAAGGAGCAGTACGAGGATCGGGAGTAGGGCCTGGATTGCGGATTGCGGATTGCGGACAAGACGCGGATTGCGAATTGCCAAGGAGTGCGGAACTGGCCGTCCAACTCCGCACGCTGCGCGTTGCAGTTTGTCCGCAATCCGCAATTCGCAATCCCTTGGCTACGCCCTCCTCACCGCCCTCCCCTTCGCGTCGGACGCGTCGTTGAGACGAAGTGCGGGACGCTGGTCATCTTCCGCGTTTTCCTGCGCGCGCCGGCGATATGGTACCAGCTCCTCGCCCAAGACGACCAGCGTACGCGTGACAATGGTACTAGCCATCGGTTCGGGAATGCCCATCACGCGAACGTAGCTGTCGAGCGCCCGGTCGAATGACATGTCCTCCGCGAGCGTGTCCACGAACATGAGCGCGTTGTCAACGTGCGCCCGAATTACCGACTCCTCGGCGCGCGCCTGCGCCAGGCGGAGCCGCTTTTCCGCGGATGGACTCAGCTTGCGGTTGAAAATCGATTCGGGGAACCACTTTTCGAACATCTCAGAATCCGGGGACGAGGGACCAGGAACCAGGGATCAGGCAGTGCCGCCCGAAAAACACCGTATGACTGCTCAAATGATCCCTGCGGTTTCCACTTCCTGGTCCCTGGTTCCTGGTTCCAGGTTCCTCGCCTCCCGCCTCCCGCCTCCCGCCGCCCGCGTTCGCAAATCGGCCACGCTGGCGATAAAGAGGAGCGCGACTATCACCGCTGAAATCACGCAGTACATGCATATGGCGTGAATTACGAACAGTTCGAGATAGGTGAGCCATAGCGAAAAAAGCAGACTCCAACTCGATACGGCCACCAACGCCCATGATACAGCGCGCGATTCTTCAAGCGCCGGCTGGATGCCCGCCAAGGCCAGGCACAGCATCACGATGTAGGCGCCAAGCCCCCAAGCAGCTACGGGAAGCCCCAAAAAGACCGCCCACTGGCTGGTGTTGACGGCTTCACAGGAGCCGACCGAGCATGACAGCTGGCCGATGACGCCGATTTTGTAGAGAGTGAGGTACAGCGCGACAAAGGTGCCCACCAGCGAGAGGAGCGCGATCACCATCCTTGCCTTCATGGCGTGCTCGCGCTGTCCACGATGGCACTTTTGGGATCGATCCCGGCCTTGCCACCATCGTCGAGATTTCCCCCGGCTTTGACAGCGGCTTCCGCGGTCGCGCTGTCCACGTATGCCTTGATCACATCGTACGGAAGAGAGCCCGGCACGAGGTGGCGCCCGATCACGAACGATGGTGTCGATGAAACGCCCCTGCGCTCTCCCTCGGCCCGGTTTGCTTCGATTCGGCCCTGATGCCGGCCGTCCTCATAGCAGTCTTCCCACTTCGATACGTCGAGCCCCATCTCCTTGGCATAATCCTCGAAGATTCCCTTGGGATTCCTCGAAGCCGCCCAATCGTTCTGCCCTGCAAAGATCCGGTCGTGCATCTCCCAGAACTTGCCCTGGTCGTTCGCGCATGCAGCGCTATTGGACGCCTTCATCGTGTGTCTGTGCTGCGGCAACGGAAAATCGAAGAAGCGGAAGCTGGCCAGCCCCGCCTCTACGATTCGCTTCCGCACGTCCGGCTCCGTAATGGTTGAGAAGTTGGAACACGCGGGGCACTCGAAGTCCGCGAACTCAAGTATTTGCACCGGCGCATTCGCGTTTCCGAGCAGATATCCCTCAGCCGCGAGAGGCGTAGTAGCGTCAGTTACACGAGCGGCCTCCTTGGGCTTCATGTACTGCCATAGCAGAAAGGCGCCGCCAGCGACCACCACTGCACTCAGGGCGAGATAAAAATTGCGCATGGGGCTCGTGCGCCGCTGCCGCTTCACCACTTTGGCTCGTCGTCCTGATCCGGTGTCCACTCGTTGCTTTCCCATTTGCTCTCGGATGGTCGGGTTGCTTCGTCTACGATGCGCCGGTTCTCGGCGACATCGGGTGTGTCGTATGTTGCTCGCACTTCATAGTGGAAAAGCTCGCTTCGAACGTCGCCAATTAGCCGCGTCAGCTCGCTCGCGTGCCGAAGCAGATCCCCACTTTTGTCCAATTCCCGGATTCGCGCGGCCAACGCGCGGAGAAGATCCTCGAGATTCCGCGCACGGTCATCGTCGTAAGTCTGGTCCGACATGATACTACTGCCCCTGATACGCGGAAGGAGAAACACATTGCTGCTTCTTGAAAGCTAGAGGAGAGCGTAAGTTGCGCAAGCGAGAGAACAGGAACCAGGAACCAGGAAGGAACTAGTACGGTCTGCGTGGCGGCGTCCTCCCTGCTTCCTGGTCCTGGTCCTGGTTCCTGTTTTCGGTTCCCGGTTGCTGTTTCCTTCCTCCTGCCCCTTCATGGATTCAGACATTCTTCGTGTCCCTGTGGGCCCCGGCTCAATTCACATCGAGCGATACGGTCAGGGCGGCAATTCCGTCGTTCTTTTGCACGGATTCGGCACTTGCAGCTTTTTGTGGAGGGAAGTTGCCCCGATACTCGCCGAGAACGGGTTCTGCGCCTATGCCGTTGATATGCTTGGTTATGGGGAATCCGACCGCCCGTTCGGTGCCGACTATTCAGTGGCTGCGCAATCAGCGTATCTGGAGATCGCGCTCGCAACTCTAAGGGCAGGCCGCTCAACGGTCGCCGGTATCGACATCGGAGGAGGCGTCGCGCAGCGGTTGGCGGTAGAGCGGCCTGAGCGGGTCGGTTGGCTCGCCCTCATAAACAGCGTTGGCTTCGATCAATGGCCTACCGATGACACCAAAATTGTTCAGCGTGGGACCGCGCGGTTCGCCCTACGTGTGTCGCGAGGCATGTTGGGTGTCGCGCCTCTCCTGACGCCAGTTCTCGAAGGAAGCGTCGGGAATTCCGCTCACATGCCCCCCAAACTCGTAGCCAGATATCTCGCGCCCTACGTGGGAAATGAAGGCGTCACGCATCTTCTTGCTTTGGCCGCAGCTCTCGATGAGCGCGATCTGGAAACGCTTCAACTCGGGGAGATCGCCTGTCCCACCCTCGTTGTTCGTGGGGAAGAGGATCGTTGGCTCGACGACGGTGTTGCTGAGCGGTTACATCTTTCGATCAAGGACAGCCAGATTGTGCGGCTCCCGGGTGTGGGAAGACTGGTGCCCGAAGATGCTCCGGAAATGCTGGCTGCTCTGCTAATGGAGCTGACGCGCATTAGAGATCCGCGCCAAAACACCGCAGTGGAATGAGCGGTGGAATCCGGCGGTGACAGCGATTACCTTTGTATAGCTGTATTGCCGTCCAATTCTCCAACCGAGATACATGAACCAGACAAAGAATCGCCGGAAATCAATTCCATCGGCCGTATCCGCCTTTGACCAAGCACGCGACGAGTTGTTTCAGAATATTATGAGGTGCGGTGTGGTCGGCGCCGATCCAGAACACCAGAAGGAGTGGTTTGACGATACTATTTCGTACATTGCAGAGCGGTATTCGGAGCTCGACGATGCTCAGGTAACAGAGCTGAGAACTCTAGGCGTACGATTCAGCCAGCCTCCGAAGGCACGTATAACGAGCGAAACAGGCATTGTAACTGCCGCATAAGTTGTAGGCCGTTATAAAACCAACCAAAGAGCTACACCGAATCTGATATTCAAAACGCTCCCAACTTTCCGGGAGCGTTTTTCGGCATCTATTTGAACCACTCCCGACTTTCCGGGAGCGTTTCTCGGCATCCGACATTCGAAACGCTCCCGACTTTCCGGGAGCGTTTTTTTCGCGGCTTTGCTAACGCCGACCCATTAAACCCTGGCGTAAGCCCGCACTCAGGCGAAGTCCCCCGCCGTAGCCCGTTTCGACGAATGGCACGAATGCTCCGCATCTCTGGCCTTCAGCGCCGAGAACGAGAATAAGAACCCCGAGGAACGAATCGGATCGCTCTTTTCGCAACCCGACACCTCCTCCGGCATACACACCCCACTTCGCACTAAAGGCAGGGTCCATAAGGAAACGCCCTGTCACCTCAACGCGGGCGCTGAACTGCGATTCAGCATCCTCGAATGCGCGCCCCGCGCCCGCCACGATGGAGATACGAACATTTTGCCCTGCCCGCACGCTAACACCAGCGCCCGCATGCACAGTGACGCCACGCGCTACAAAGACATCGCCTCGAACTTCTCCCTGCAAGGGCGGCAGCTCTTGGGCGTCGCAAACCCTTTGCGCCGTAACGCCCGTTGCGATTGCGACCAACCAGCGGATTGATCGACTCACGACTCAGATCCGGCGCACGCGCCGGACCATCTCATTGCGCGGTAATCGTGAGCGCGGCAAGGAACGCGGACGTTCCGTCAAAGGTGAATGCCGGTTGTCCGGGAAATGGGTTGCTCACAGGGCGCAACCAACTGCCTGAGTTGATGTCGACTGTGATAGTCGTGATCGTGTTCGGTCCAACCGTAAGGGCAACAGTGCGGTTAATGGTCGGATCTATCGTACCGCCAAGGAGATCGATAGTCTGCAGCAGCCCCGGGATAGCGAGCGTTGCGCTTATCAACCGAAGCCGAACTGACGAGAAGACACCCGCCCGAACAGTGTCGTTCGCAATAATAATGGGCGTCTGGCTAACCGAGTCCACTGCCACCTGGATCGCCGTCTGGTTGCTATTCGTGAGGCTGACTGTGGACGCTCCAACGAGATCGGCGGAGAAAATCAGAGTTACAGTCGGACGCGAGCCCGCGTTCGAGACGACCGCGGCCCCGGGCGAATCATCGACGACGCGAATGCGAACTGAACCCGTGCCGACGCTAGAATTTACCGTGCCAAAAATGGCTTGCGTACCGCCCTCCTCGCATGCCACCACGAGAGGAATGAGCAAAAAAGCCAGAAAGAACTTGCGCATTTGATACCTCCTTCACCTGCGGCGCTTTTGCGCGACAGCCAGCGCCAACGTGTAATCCGCGATTGATACAACCGACGCCACCCCGACGACGACGACAATCGCGCTCATCCAGCGCCACGCAACACACAGCGCCAGCAGCGCCAGAAGTTGCAGACCAGTCACCACTTTCCCAGACGTTCTCGCCTTGAAGTCGCGAGGATCCAGTCCGGGTATTGCCAAGGCCACCAGCGCCCCGATGCCGACGGCTATGTCGCGCGCCAGCAGCACTGCGTAGTCTCGGCTTGACAAGTCGCCGCGAACAAGAAAAGCTGCTAAAGCCATTAGCACGAACAACTTGTCCGCAAGGGGGTCGATCAATGCACCCATGCGGGTCGTGCTCCCAGTTCGCCGCGCGATCCACCCGTCAAGCAGATCAGTTGCAGACGCCATGCCGAGCAGCGCCAATCTGAGTGGAGTCGTGTCCGCAATCAGAAATCCAGCCGCGAGAGGAACTCGCAAGGCCGAGACGATATTCGGTGCGGTCAATAGCTCGCGGAAAGCCATACTTGAAGGTAAGGCTGCGTACCCCGGATTGCGGATTGCGGACTAACAACTGCGAACTGGGAACTGCGATTTCGAACTGCGAACTGTGTCCTGCTAACTTAGGGACGCATAGGTGTTTGCCAGTTAATGGTTTGCGTGCTGTAATCAGCGTGGTTCCACCGCTGCGTATGGGGGAGTTGGTTAGCAGCACCTAGCAGGCGCACCGCCGAAGTATTCCCGGCGCGAAGATTCGTGCTGCTTCGCAGTTCGCAGTTCGCAGTTCGCAGTTCGCAATCCGCAGTCCGTCTCATTGTCATTCCCGCACTCAATGGATATTCTGACCG
>JACDCM010000151.1 GCA_013817545.1 Gemmatimonadaceae bacterium
CGCCATGCGCCTCCTTGAGCTCGGCAATGCGGTCTTCCGTATCGAGAGGGTGCATTTCCAGAGCCGCCACATAGACGAGAAAGCGCGGACCTATAAAGCTTTCGTGCTTGTGGTGGTCGCGCAGGACATGGCAGACGTCCTGGCAGAGATAACATTCGATGCACTTCCGGAACTCCTGGACGCGGCCGATGTCGGCCTGCGCCATTCTCCAGGTGCCGTCTGGCGCGTCCGGCTTGCGCGGCTTGAAGCGCTTGATGCGCTTCTTTACGGTGAAGTTCCAGCTGACATCCGTCACCAGATCACGAAGGGGTGGAAACGCTCGCATCGGCTCGACCGTGACCGGCTCTTCCAGGTTCAGGTCGGAAAGCCTGGTCATGCACATCAGCCGCGGGTTCCCGTTCACTTCGGCGGAGCAGGAGCCGCACTTCCCCGCCTTGCAGTTCCAGCGGACCGCCAGATCATTCGCCTGCTCCGCCTGGATCTGGTGAATGGCGTCGAGCACGACCATGCCTTCGGTCACCTGCGTCGCATAGTCCACCAGCGCTCCGCCGGCGGAGTCGCCGCGCCAGACGCGAAACGTCGCGCGACCCACCTGCTCGGTCTTATGGTCGACCGATTGCTTCTCTACCTGCTCGCCTGTGTCGGCGAAGTCCGGCTTGAGAGCTTCAACGGCCATTACTTCATCTCCTCAATGATCTGCTTCAGTTCCGGCGGCATCGTCGGGATGGCCTCCCGCGAAAGCTGCATGTCCCCGCTTGTGCCTTTCCGGATCAGGATATTGACGCCGAAGGACTGATCCTTGGCCTGATAATCGTCACGAAAGTGACCGCCACGACTCTCTTTACGCTCGATTGCCGAGCGCGTTATCGCCTCGGAAATGGTAAGCAGATTCGGGAGGTCGAGCGCCGTATGCCAACCGGGATTGTACTCCCGGTTTCCCTGCACACCCGCACGCCGCGCACGGTCAGCGAGCTTGTCGATTCCTTCGAGCGCACGCTGCATCTCGCTTTCCGTTCGCACGATTCCGACCAGCTCCTGCATCATCGTCTGCAGGTCTTGCTGCACCTGGAAGGGGCCTTCGCCCGAGCTGGCGTTGCGTTCGAATGGCTCGAGCGCGCGTGCCGCCGTCTTTGCGACCTCGTCCTCGTTGATACTGGCACTCTGATTTTCCTTCGCGAACCGGGCGGCGAACTCGCCAGCCCGTTTCCCGAAGACGAGTAAATCCGAAAGTGAGTTGCCGCCCAGCCGGTTGGCGCCGTGCAGCCCCGCGGCGCACTCGCCTGCGGCGTACAGGCCAGGCACAGTCGACATCTGCGTGTCTCCGTCGACGCGGATACCACCCATGATATAGTGCGTCGTCGGCCCCACCTCCATCGGCGTCGTGGTGATATCGATGTCGGCGAGCTGCTTGAATTGGTGGTACATGCTCGGAAGCTTGCTCCGGATGTGCTCAGCGGCCTTGGGTAACCTTTCCTTGATCCAGGCGATGTCCAGGTACACTCCTCCGTGAGGACTTCCGCGTCCCTCGCGCACCTCGCGGACGATGCACCGCGCTACGTGATCACGCGTAAGCAGCTCAGGCGGGCGCCGAGCGGTCTTGTCACCCTGAGTGTACTTCCAGCCTTCCTCGGGAGTATCCGCTGTCTGGCTACGGTAGTTTTCGGGAATGTCGTCGAACATGAAGCGGCGCCCATCCCGATTCTTGAGCACACCGCCTTCACCACGAACGCCTTCCGTTACGAGGATGCCGCGCACGCTCGGCGGCCAGACCATGCCTGTGGGATGAAACTGGACGAACTCCATGTCCTGCAGGGCAGCACCGGCGTGATACGCGAGTGCGTGTCCGTCGCCTGTGTATTCCCAGCTGTTGCTTGTGATGGAGTACGCCCGGCCGATGCCACCCGTAGCCAGAATTACGGCTTTCGCCCGGAAAAGTGCGAAGCGTCCCCTCTCGCGATCGTAACCAAAGGCCCCCGCGACGCGACCGCCGTCCATCAAAAGCGAAAGAACGGTAACCTCCATATGCACGTCAATTCCCTGATGGATGCCGTGATCCTGGAGAGTTCGGATCATTTCGAGACCCGTGCGATCGCCGACGTGTGCCAGCCGCGGATATCGGTGGCCACCGAAGTTCCGCTGTAGAATTCGGCCATCGTCAGTCCTGTCGAAGAGCGCACCCCACGCCTCGAGCTCACGAACGCGGTCGGGCGCCTCACGCGCATGCAGCTCGGCCATGCGCCAGTTGTTGACGTACTGTCCGCCGCGCATGGTGTCGGCGAAGTGGACGCGCCAGTTATCCCGATCGTCGACGTTGGCGAGCGCCGCGGCGACGCCACCCTCAGCCATTACCGTGTGCGCCTTGCCGAGAAGCGACTTGCATACAAGGCCGACGCTGACTCCGGACGCCGCGGCCTCGATGGCGGCTCGGAGGCCCGCACCGCCGGCGCCGATCACGAGAACGTCGTGCTCGTGGGTTCGGTAGTCGGTCATTCGCGGGAAGCGGGAAGCGGGAAGCGGGAAGCGGGTGGTCGCGGGAACCGGAAACCAGAAACCGGGAACCAGGAACCTTTCACAAAATTCTCCAGTCCGAGATCACGCCCGCGGAGCACAGCCGAATGTAGACGTCGGACAGAGCCACGCCGAAAAGGCTGGTCCACGCCCACTTCATATGGAACCGGTTGAGGCAGCTGGAGCAGTCGTATGCAACTTTGCGAACGGGGGCTTTGGCAATGCTGTCAAGCGCTCCGCCTACCAGGTGGCGTAGTGAGTGGCAGCCCAGTGTATAGCCGCCGAGCAGAATGACATTGAGGGCGAGAACGAGCGTGCCAACGCCGATTCCGAATTCGGTGCCTCCAGAGGCTGGATTGGCAAACTGCGTCGCCTTGAAAACGTCGTAAGCGAGAATGCCGAGAAAAACGAGCGCCGCGTACAGGAAATAGCGATGCACGTTCTGCATAATGAGCGGAAAGGAGCGTTCTCCGAGGTAGCTTCTGCGCGGCTCTCCCACCGAGCAGTTCGGCGGGTCGGCCCAGAACGCCTTGTAGTACGCGCCTCTGTAGTAGTAGCAGGTAAAGCGAAAGAGTGCCGGGAACGGAAGAATCAGGAGAGCGGGTGAAAAGGGAAGCCATGCCGGCCAGGCAGATGGTTTCGGTCCGAACCAGCTATGCGGCGAATCGCCGAACAGAACTGGAGAGTAGAATGGCGAGAGATACGGACCGAATTCGTAGTGCGCATTCTGAAATGCAGCCCATGTCGCGTAAATGAGAAAGCTCGCTAGTATGACAAAAACAATGAGTGGCTGCATGTACCAGGCGTCGCGCCGCAATGTCTGGCCAAATCGGCGCCTGGTAAGTGGTACGAAGGCGTGGGCCATGCTGCTCTTCCTCTGGATTGGTTTGGTGTTGCTCAATTGTTCGGGCGACGGTACCGCGACCGCAAAACTACGCGCGAGCCAGGAGGCATGATACCGGTACTGGCCAGGCCAGGGCCGGTTCCGGTAGGATGCCCGCCGACGTCAACGGCCCGCTCGCCGATGGCAATGACTAGTCATGCTGCTGGTCTTGAATGACTATGGGTCGATACGAAACCCCGGATTATCGATGATCCCGAGCACATTCCCAAAGGGATCGATAACCGAGCCGATGCGAATATCGCCTCCGACATCCCGCACCGCTTCGTGCTCTGTAGCCCCTAACGAGATGAGCCTCGCGTAGGCGCTGTCGGCATTCGTCACACCCCAGTACGCAACGCTTCCGCCGGCGCCCTTGCCTCCGGAAGCATCGGGGTCCAGACCAAGCTCGAAACCACCTACGCTGAAGCCAACGTAGAAAGGTTCGTCAAAATACGGCTCGATACCGAGCACGCTGGAGTACCACGCCTTCGCGCGTTCGAGGTCCGAGACCACGTACTTCGCTGTGCGCAGACCGAGGAAATGCGAACGAGGCCTGATCTTGGAGGTCATATATCTGGATTTTGGGTTCTGCCGCGACCACGGTTGCGTGCGAAGTTTGAAGCACGAGTTCCCGGAATACCGTTCATGGCGAAATGGCTTGCTCTGTCGCCCGATTGGCGGCGCGAGTTGGCCGGGCGTATGCCGTGGCATTCCTAAAAATCGAAAAACTGTTTGAAGGCTCGACGCAACGGATCGGAAGTGCGGCCGAGCAGATCGCCCGGGTCGTGAGCCGACTGCCGATCGGCACTGGCCCCCAATTCCATTGTACGTAGCCGGTACTGCTCCTCTTTTAGTCGCTCGCGTTCGCGGCCACGCGCGCTGTCGAGCCCCCCGTCGCGGATGAAGCTTATCACTCTATGTAGCTCATCGCGGTCGAAGAATGTGCCATGAACCTTGCACACGTCCATGATCACTCCAGAGTAGCGTGCAAAGTTCACACGGTTCATCAACTTCTGGCAATCGGGACACGAGAGATAGCGCACCGTTTCGGTGCTTGCAGCGGTGGCCGGTCTTCCCCCAGGAACTACCCACGACATGACCGCGGCCTGCGCTTCGCGCTCCGCGCAGAGTTGTTCGAAGGGCTCGGGCGGTATCCAGACGCCGGCGCAATTCCCGCACTCCCTCAATGCGACCGAACCGACATGGACGCGAAGCATTGCTCCGCTGCATCGCGGGCAAGGCTGCTCTTTCTCCCCGTCGGACTCGGATTCCACCCGCGCGGCCCGCGCGCCGCAATGCGGACAGTGTCTGCTGCCAGCGAACATCATTGCGAAGCAGGCAGGACAGGCCAATGTTGCCAGCCTGGATCCGCAGAAGGCACACTCGGTCGCGTCCGGCGACGCGGCGGCCCCGCAACCGGGGCAATTGAGGGAGGCGCTAGGGCTCAGTGGCCGGCTCCATTGGTACGGGTGTCAATGCGGCTCCAGCCGTCAGGAATGAGCGAGACCAACAAAGCCGTGAATCCGCTGACGCTGTACTCGCGAAAGCCGCTGTTTAGCGTGCGTTGAGCTCGAATTTCTTCAGGAGCGCAATTTGACCGGAGTGATATGCGTCGTGCTGCGCGACGCCGTGCAACATAGCACCATAGGTAACTCCCGTGCCAAGGGAAGTATTGCGTTCGTCGCTGACCAGTGTGGCCAGCCTGCTCTCCGGAAAGGCCTGTACGGCACGTACAAGGTCCGCGTGTGAGTCTCCGAGCGCGGCAATGGCTTTCTGCCAGTGGGCGTCCGAGGGTTCAGCTGGATGGGCTGGCCAGTCGCCTTCCAGTGGCGTGCCGGCTGCGTGGCCGCGCATCCGGCGTGCAACCTCGCCCGTCCACGCAATCATGTGAAGGACGAGCTCCCAAATAGTGTGAGTGTTTGGTACGGTCCGGCGAGCGGCTTCGGCAGCCGAAACGCCGCGTAGTAAATCAGCGCGCGAGGAGCCATGCCAGGGAGAGCCGTCGTGTGCCTGGCGCAGTTCGTCGATGATGGACTGTATTTCGGTCATTTGTCGTGCCGCTGTCAGGTGTTCAAAAATAGCGCAGTCTCGTGAAGTGGGCATGTGGATGCTTCCTACCCGAAAACCACCGGGTACAGCAGCGCCACAACTGTCACCAAAACCGTGACTGCGATCAAATCCAGCACGACTCCCGCTCGCGCCATCTGCCCCACTGTAATCTGCCCGCTGCCGAACACGATGAGATTCGGTGCAGTTGCCGCGGGAAGCGCGAACCCAGTGGACGCGGCCAGTCCAGCCACGAGCATCAATGCGAGCGGAGGCTCCCCTATCGCGACAGCAAGTGAGGCCGCGAGCGGCATTGCCATCGCCGCAACGGCGGTGTTGGACGCCAGCTCACTCAACACCAGCACAATGACCGCGAGCCCGGCGTAGATCACGAACGTCGGAAATCCGGCGAGCCCGGTCATCAGGCCACCCATCCACTGCGCAAGCCCGGTCGCCTCCATCGCGGTCGCAAGCGAGAAGCCGCCTCCATAGACCAACAATACTTCCCACGGAATTCCGCGCGCCTCTCGCCAGGTGAGCAATGGGCGCCGCGTGCCGTCAACTGTCGTGCCGGCGAGTGCGAACAGAAGAAGGGCGCCGATGAGGCCAATGGTGCTATCCGTCAGGCCCGGCGCGATGTCGACCAGCCCGGGAACCACGAATCCGGAGAAATCCTTTCGCTCGCGAAGCACCCATGCAAGCGCGGTGAGAATGAAGACGATCAGCACGGAACGCTCGCCGCCGCGAAGACGCCCCAGGGCGTCCCGCCGCGCCCGTATTTCATGCAACGCACCGGCGCCCAGGGTAGCTCCACCGCGGAAGATGAGCATTAGAACTGCCCAGCACGTCGGCAGGAGGATGAGGACGATTGGAATTCCTACGGCCATGAACTCCAGGAAGCTCACGCTCCTGCCTGCCAGCTGGGGCGCAGCGCCCCCGAAGATGAGATTTGGCGGCGTCCCGATGAGAGTTCCCATCCCGCCGATAGACGCCGCGTACGCAACTCCAAGCATGAGCGCCGTACGAAGGCGGCTCGCGTCCCTCCCCTCCCCGAAGAGCGCGCCAATCGCCAGGGCAATCGGATACATCATCGCCGTCGTCGCTGTATTGGAAATCCACATTGAGATGAAGCCGGTCGCCAACATCACGCCCAGCACAACGCGCTTGGTGCCCGTGCCGATCGCGCCGACGATGCCATAAGCGATTCTGGCGTGCGCGTTCCAGAACTCCAGCGCAGCGGCGAGAAAAAAACCCGCGAGGAAAAGGAAGACGAGCTCGTTGGCGTAGGGTGCGGCAGCTTCGCGGGGCGATGCCACCCCCAAAAGCGGGAAGAGCACCAGCGGCAGAAGTGAAGTCGCGCCCAGTGGAATCGCTTCGGTGAGCCACCATAGCGCCATCCAGACTGCGGTGCCGAGGACGTGGGTGGCAGGACGCGAAAGCGACTCGGGGGCGAGTGCAATGACGATCGCGTACGCGAGCGGCCCCGAAGCTAATGCTGCCAGGCGCCACACGGGCAATGCGCCTGTCCTCGCAGGCTCGTTGCCCGTCATGCCCTCGGAAAGGAGATTCCGTTACCTCGCGACGTCGTCAAAACTCACCTACGAATTTGATCTCCGGCTCGAGATGCATTGCGAACTTGTCCTCCACCGCGCGCTGTGCAGCCGAGATAAGGGCCCGAACATCGGCTGCGGTCGCCGCACCCAGGTTGACCATTATGTTCGCGTGCATGTAGGAGATCTGCGCGTCGCCTATCCGGTGGCCCTTGAGTCCGCACTGATCCACCAGGCGGCCGGCTCCGACTCCTTCGATCTTCTTGAAAATCGATCCGGCGCTTGGATGGTGCTCCAGCCAGGGATGTCTCGCGCCACGCCAGCTGAGATTCTCCTGGAGGATTCGGTGCATCGCGGCTTGGTCGCCAGCAGAGAGCTGAAAGTTGACCGCGAGCGCAATGTCGTCGCGATGATGGAATACGCTGTCATCATAACCAAAGCGCACGTAGTCCTTGCCGACAGTTTTTCTCTCCCCCTCTTCAGACAGGATGTCACAGGACTCGAACAGCTCCGCGATGAACATCGTCCGCTCCCGTTCCGGGGCTGGAGACAGGAAGTGCAGATTCTGCCAGACTGCGCCGCCCACGGTACTGGGAATGCCGATGTAGTGCTCCAACCCGGACCACCCTCGGGCAACCGCCTCATGGATGAGATCGCCCACAACCGCGCCACTCTCCACCGACAGCCTTCCTCCGTCACTCCAGATCGCGTGCGTCGCACGGTTCCGAATGATGAGGCCGCGAAAACCCCTGTCTCCCACCAGTATGTTCGCTCCCAGGCCGAGCACGAAATACGGTACGCTGGCTTCGCGCGCGGCGAGCACGGTGTTGGCGAGCTCGTCCGCAGTGGAGGGCTCACAGAAAAAATCAGCCGGCCCTCCGATTCCGAAGGTGGTGAAGGGCGCTATTGGAACGTCTCGCGCGATACGCTCTCGGCCGATACGCTGCTCGAACTCGGCGGACGCTGAAGACGGGACTGTGACAGGCATGAGCGGGAAAGAAATACCTTCGGAGGAGGGATTGCTAGCGGGGGCGGGAGGCGCGTTGAGGAAGGGGAAGGCGGAAAAGGCGACAGGACCAGGTGCGAGGGAAGCTGCTGTCTGAACCGAAGCGAACAGAGCGTGACCGCGGGCAGTGTTGATAGAGGACGCGTGTCCACTCGATCTCACTTCCTTACCCTATTCCACGGTCCCAGTCCCGAACTCATCCGCTGCTACCCTGGGATTCATGGTTCCGGTGTACAGTGCCATACCCACGATTGCACCCGCGATGCCGGCGTCCGCCAGGGAACGCAGCTCGTTCAGCGTGGATATTCCGCCACTCGCGATCACGGGATGATCGCTCGCCTCAGCCACATCCTCCATGAGCGGCAGATCTGTGCCCCCGAGTTTTCCGTCCCGATGCACCGCTGTTACCATGATGCTGGCAAGGGGGAGATCGTTCAGCTCTTCCACTACGTCGGCAATGTGGCGCGCAAGCGAGCGGCGCCAACCTCGCGACAGGACGGTTCGGTCCCGCACATCGGCGGCGACGATGAGCCGGCCGCTCCAGGAGCCTGCGACGTCCACCAGCCAGTCGGGATTTTCCAGGGCTCGCGTCCCCACTACGACATTGCGGGCACCGTCTGCGAGTAGACGCTCAATTGTGTCAGCGTCCCTTACGCCGCCTCCAACCTGCACCGGGACGTTACCGTCCCGAATGATCTCGCGTACCAGCTCTTCATTGCTTCCGCGTTCGGTGGCGGCATCCAGGTCCACAAGATGGATGAGATTGAAGCCAAGTTGCGCCCATGCCTTCGCGACACCAACCGGATCCGGTAAACGGATGCGCTCGCGGTCATACTCTCCGCTTTCCAGCTGTACGCAAGCACCTTCGCGGAGGTCAAGGGCGGGGATGACGATCATTGGGGAGCGGGATTGCGGATTGCGGATTGCGGACTGCGGACTGCGGATTGCGGACTGCGGACCGCGGACTGCGGACTGCGGACTGCGGACTGCGGATAGTAGGCTGAGCTACTGGGCGGCGAAAGGGCGAGGCTTGCTGCGGTTCGGCAGGACATGGCGCATACGGCGACGAAGCCTTCCATTATGACGGCCTTGTGAATAAATTCACTTGGCTCGCGGGGTCCGCGAGATGGATTGTTCGACCGAAACTCAGGACGGCCTGGAGGCCTCTCAACATTGCGGTTTAAGGCACTTGCGCTCATGGCGAGCGCGCTCATTTTCGGCGCGTGCGCCGGCGGCGACAAGATTGACTCGGATAGTACGATGGCCATGGGATCCGACACTTCGGCGATGTCGGCGATGG
>JACDCM010000517.1 GCA_013817545.1 Gemmatimonadaceae bacterium
CCCTGAGACTACCGCGAATGGCCATCAGCGCAGCTCCTCGATGAGCCGTCCACCTACATCCGGCCATTCCCAGATGGTTTTGTCCGTCGGAAGGAAGAAGCTGCCGTCCTCCGACGCAATCGCCGTAACTCGGGACGTCACTACTCTGTGGGCTGGCTTTCCGCTGCCGGCGCTCTCGCGCGGTTTCCCAAATACAGTCTGAGCGGCTGCCACGGTGAGCTCCTTCACGTCGCCCAGGTGCAGCACGAGTTGTTTGACGGCTTCAGAAATTTCCGTAGCGGTCGCGGTAGTGCGTGCGGCAAGGTACGACACAAGATCTACATTGGGCTCATGGCCGAGCGTGCTGAGGGCGCGTGCGTACAATCTTTCCCTGAGCGATTGGTCCGGCCTTTCGATCTCCACAACGAGGCCACCCTCGAACCTTGAACGAAGTCTCTCTTCCACGCCTTCCAGCGCACGCGGAGCGCGGTCGCTCATGAGCACGATCTGCTTTCCCTCGGCAAAGAGAGCGTTGAAGAGGTGGAAGAACTCCTCCTGTGTGCCCGCCTTGCCAGTCAGATTCTGCACATCGTCGAGGATGAGGACGTCGAGCGATCTGTAGCGAGCGCGCCAGGTATCACTCCCGCCTTCCTGCAGGGCTGTAATGAGCTCCTGCGAGAACGCATCGGCACCCAGAACGGCGACGGTGTGCGCGCCTCCGCTGGACGCCAGCATCTCGCTGCCAATGCTGTGCCCGAGGTGTGATTTGCCTGTTCCAGCTGAGCCGTGGATGTACAGCGGGTTGTACCGTCGGCCGGGCTCCCGAACCACGGCGTCCGCTGCCTTGATTGCAAACTGATTGGAAGAGCCGGTCTCGAAGGTGTCACGCGAAAATCTCGCTTCCGGTTGCGGCGGCAGTCGTCGGACACCCGGAGCGCCTGCCGCGAGCGCTTCCGCCTCCGCGAGCCGGTCCGGATTGCGAAATACTTCCGAACGCGCAAGCGCAGGATCGGACGCCGCGGCTTTTCGCTCGAGGGCCTGCAACCGGGCTACGGCAGCCGCGAAGGACTGTAGCAGTACATCCACGTCGGGAACGTCGTGCCCGGAGAGCGCGCGTTCGAGAGAAGCTGTACGGTAACCGCGCTCGTTCCACGTGGCTACCGCCTCACCGAGGCGCGCGCGCCAGGACTCGATATGCTGCGCAACAGCTACCGAGATGTCAGACAGAAAGTTACCGAACTCGTTTGACGCGGCGGGCGCTGGAGCCTCCGGGCTTGCTTCCGCCCCAAGCAGATCGCAAACGTTCCGCGACGTAACGGCGATCTCACCCAGCCTCTGGAAGGCGACCAGGCGCGTAAGCGCACCCTGGAGCTCGCGCACATTGCCGTGACCCAGCCTTGCGACCGCCTCTATCACGCCGGTCTCGAAGCGAGCATCGCGCTCTTCGCATTTGCGCTGAAGGATCGCAACGCGTGTTTCGTAGTCCGGCATGTCGAGATCAACGATGAGGCCACCCGAGAGTCTCGTAAGGAGCCGCTGATCGAGATCCGATATTTCGGTGGGCGCCCTGTCGCTTGCCAGGATTATCTGGCAGCCGCCGCGATGCAGGAAGTTGAACAGCCTCAGCATCTCGCTCTGGGTTTCCCGTCTTCCCGCAAGAAATTGCACGTCGTCGAGAATCAGCATGTCCACTTCGTGATACCGCGTCTTGAAGGCGTCCATCCGGGCACTGGCGACGGCAGCGTGCAGCTCGTCGACCCATTCGTCGAGCGGAACGTACCGGATGCGCAGTCCCGGATGGAGCTTCAGCGCCAGTTGCCCGACCGCGACCAGAAGGTGGGTCTTTCCGAGTCCGGAAGCACCGTACACGAACAGCGGGTTGTACGACGAGCCCGGAGCCTGGGCGACCGCGCGCGACGCGGCTACGGCGAGCCGGTTTGTGGTACCGACAACGAAGGTATCGAAGCTGTACCGGGGATCGGACTCAATGTGCGCCATGTTATCTGCTGACGGCCATCGCGGGCGCGCTCAGCTTGCGCAATACGATCTCGGAAATGCCGCGAAGTGTTTCGAACACGCCCGCTCCGTGCACTGCGTCGGCGGAGAACGATGGTATTCCGCGAAAGTTCAGTGCGTCCTCGAGCTCCGGAACGCGCAATGTCATGTCCGCGGGCAGATCACGTTTGTTGTACTGAATCACCAGGGGTAGTGTGCGAACATCCACACCCTGCTCAGCCAGATTCGCGTGCAGGTCCTGCATGCTCTCGATATTCTCATTGAGCTGTCGCGCCTGGCTGTCCGCAACGAAGACCAGACCGTCGGCGCCCTGCAGAACGAGCTTGCGTGTCGTTTGATAGTAGACCTGACCCGGAACCGTGTAGAGCTGCAGCCGGGTCGTAAAACCCGAAATCAGGCCAAGATCGAGCGGAAGAAAATCGAAAAAGAGCGTCCGGTCCGTTTGGGTAGCCAAAGACACCATTTTTCCCTTGCGATTATCCGGCACCTGTTCATAGATGTGATGCAGGTTGGTCGTCTTGCCCGAACGGCCCGGTCCGTAGTAGACGATCTTGCAGGTAATTTCGCGCGTGGCGTAGTTGACGAGTGACACGGTCGGCGGCTCGTTAAACGGGAGCAGGATCGCGGGGGCGCGCTCTACCGAATAACACGGCCATGCTGCGGTCGAGCTCTCGCTCGAAATCGGCGGCCAGTACGGGACTCGCCTTCGCTGCTGACGGTGCCGCTGCCGCAAGGGCCTGCCGGAACTCCTGGAAGTACAATCGCACCAGGCCCAGCGA
>JACDCM010000152.1 GCA_013817545.1 Gemmatimonadaceae bacterium
ATCACAGTGACCTCCGGCAGCGTTACGCACGACATCGGGCTAACGCGGCTCGAGGTGTTCGAGTTCGACAAATTCGCCGTGTACGTGCCGGCCGGCATCGACGACGTCCGAGGAGTGATCCTCGCGCTGGGCGGGCCGGACACCAGAGCGTTCGCGACCGGGAAACCGTTTGGCGCCCCCCCGCCGGTCGAGCCGTTGCTGCAGGCGCTCGGCCAGGAGTTCCGGACGCTGGCGTCCACAAGCGGACTCGCGGTCCTGGGCACTTCACACTCGGCCATGGCGAACGGCCCCGACAGCGATCAGCTTCTCGTGGACGCCGTCGCGATTGCTGCGGCGATGAGTGGCCGCCCCGAGCTCGCAATCGTTCCCGTGCTCGTGTACGGCATCTCGGGTGGGGCTCCGCAAGCCTCCGGGTTCACTGCTCGGAATCCCGAATCGGTGGCGGGGCTGTTTCTGAAAGTCCCATCGGCCGTGTCGTCCGTGACGAGCGGTGCCGCCTCACGGGTGCCCACCTATATGGTTCTGGCCGAACTCGACGCCTTCGTGAACAATGCCGCCCTCACGGCGGCATTCGAGGGCAACCGGCGCGCCGGGGCGCTCTGGGCGTTGGCGCTCGAGCGGGGTGTGCCGCATCACTCACTCACGCCAGCGCAACGCCAGGTGACGATCAACTGGATCAGCACCATCCTGGAACTTCGCGTGCCCGCCAACAGCTCTGACCCGCTCCGCGAGATCGCCGAGACCTCGGGGTGGCTCGGGAACCGCGCCACAGCCGAGGTGGCGCCGTGGGCCACCTACCAGGGAGACCGGGCGTTGGCGAGTTGGTTCCCGTCGCAGGCCACTGCCAAGGAGTGGCAAGCGTTCGTCGCGACCGGCGGCATCACGGCGTTGCGGTGAGCCTGAGCCCGACCGAGACCGACGCCGGTGATCCCGCTTCGTAGAAGCGCCCGCAGGCCTCGTTCGGCACGACGTTGCCTGCATACCTGAGTCGGAAGAGATTCTCGACGCTGCCGAATAGCGTCGCCGGGCCCCGCCGCCACGCGGCGTTGAGATGCACCAGGGCCCGCGACGCTACGGAGCGAAAAGGCACCTGCTGCACGGGGGCGCCGGGCCGTGGGCGGAAGTACCAGATTCCCGCATCGGCGTTGCCGCTTTCTACGTAGACGACACTCTGCCACTCGATCTGCACACCGAGATCGAGCGCAGGCAGTGGACTAATGCGTACCTCGCCGGTGAGTCGATGCCTCGGCACCGCCGGAAGAATCTTACCGCCGAAATCGACCACCCGGAGCGTGTCGGTGGCATCGAGGACGGCCGAGGTATAGTCCAGCAGCCGAAGATCCAGGAACGAATAGCTGGCCACAAGCTCGACGTGGCGTGTCGCGCGCGCGGTCACGCCAAGCTCGACGCCAATGTTGCGCGAGCGGCTGGCGTTCTCCGGGCGACTCATGTTGTTTACCGTGCGCGGGACAAACTCTCCCCGAACATCGGCGTAGAAGACGGACCCGTTGAGCAGCGCGCGATCACCCACGATGCGCCGCGCGCCCAGCTCGTAGTTCCACAGCGATTTCGGACGCAACGACGGTGAGAGCTGGCCACTAGGACCCGAGGAGAGCTCGCCGATGGCGGGGACCTCGACGCTCCGTCCGGCCGAGGGGTACAGCGATGTCGCGAGGTCGGGGCTCCATACGGCCGACAGCCTGGGCGAGAGGTGGTCGAATACTTTCTCCCGCTCAGGGATGCCACCCGACAGGTAGCTCTCGAAACGGTACGTAACCCGATCGTACCGCATGCCGAGGGTTACCCCGAACTCGCCGGCGCCCCGCCACTCGATCTGCGAGTAGGCGCCGAGATTCGGAACGGAGAAGTAGCCATCGTCGAGCAGCGAACCACGGGCGCCCCCCTCGTTCACCCACCGGTGATCGGTGCCAAAGATGTTGTCGTAGTCGAACCCGATGGTCGCATCGAGGGGCGAACGGGCAACGCGGTCCGCACGGAGGCGCGCCCCACCCTGAACGCGATGCAGATTCAGGTCTACGATCTGTGCCGTAATGGGAAAGTCGAGGCTGCGCCCGCCGTAGAAGAAGTACCCGCTCGCGATCCCGTTACCGACTGCCTGTTCGAGCCGCGCGCCGGCACGGTAGCGATTGTCACCGCGCCCGAAACCGGATGTCGCGGCGGCGGGCGCCGCCCCATCTGGATCGGCGTCGAATTGTGACTGGTTGAGGGAACCCGGCAGCCGCGAGTCGAGACGCGAGCCGTTGGCCTGGATGGCGACATGGGTGCCCGGCGCGGCGACGTAGTCGAACGCCACCTGCCCCCGCAGGATGTTGGCGTCACTGTGCGCCCGGTATCCGTCCGCCGACGTGTACGAGGCGGCGGCAACCGGCTGCCGCGCCTGTCCGCGAACACCCCGCCCACGTAGCCGTCGTACTTCCGGAATCCGAAGGCACCACCTAGCGCATGAAGCGAGATCCCCGGCTATCGCGACCGGTGCGCGACACCACGTTCACCACGCCGCTGGGCGAGCCGGCGTACAGCGCGGAGACCGGGCCACGGAAGACTTCGACCTGCCGCGAGGCTGCGAGCTCGATGAGGTCGAGCCGCGCCACTCCATCCGGCTCGGTGAGGGGGACGCCGTCGAGCAGCACCGCGACACCGCGCACCGCCAGTCCCGAGCGCGCCGCCGAACCGCGGATGCCGATCTTCGCGTCGTCCGTGCCGTAACGCGAGGCCACCTGCACACCGGGCATCATCCTGAGGGTTTCGTGCAGCCCGACCGTCCGGTCCCGACCAATCGCCGACGTGTCGGCTACGGACACCGCTGCCGCTACCTGGCTGAGGCTCCGTGCGTCCCGCGTGGCCGACGTGACGATCGGGTCCAAGGTGGTAGGGACGGGTTCGAGCGGTATGTCCACCTCCATGACCGCGAGCGTGTCCACCTGAAGGACAACAACCGCGGGACCGAAACCCACCAGGCGCACAGAACCTCCACCTGGCCCGGCGGGAGGCCGCGAAACACGAAAAATCCTCGCGCATCGGTGCGAGTCCTGGCGCCGGACGGGCGCAGCTCGAGGTGCGCATCGGGTAATCCGGCGGGCCAATCGGCGCGAACAACATGGCCGCGTATGATGCCGCCCTGTGCGGCGAGGCGCGCAGTGGCTCCCGCCAAGATCTGAAGTGCTGGGACCGTAAGGGCACCGAGATCTGGCGGGTGAGCCCGCTGGTCGCGGACATAGCCGTCGGTCAAGGCCCGCCGGCGTGCCAGCTCGCCGCCAAGCGCGTTCGCCCTCAGATCTGCCTCCAAAGCAGTAGACCAACCGCCGAACCGGTATAAGGTCAGAAACTGGCGGAGGCGCGGGTAAGTCATCTCCCCGGTGAACGCGTGCTGCGTCACCGGACTGAGAGCCTCCACCGAGTCGCCACCAGCCGCCGCGAAGTACGGGAACGCGTCGAGGAAGACCAGCTTCGTCACGCGGTGCGGGTAGGCACGGGCGAACTCGCTGATCGTCGAGCCCGCAATAGAGTGTCCGACCAATGCGGCACGGTGGATACCGAGCGAGTCGAGCAGTGCCCGCAGATCGGCTACCATGGTCCCGATCGTGTAGGTGCCCGAGTCTGGCGCATCCGACTCTCCGAACCCGCGCGGCGTGACAACGATAATACGGAACTCGCCAGCGAGGAGGCGACCGACGTCGTCGAATGCGTGGGCGGTCAGCGCGTATCCGGGGAGCAGGATCACCGCGGGTCTTGTCCCACCCCAGTCCAGGTAGTGCAGCCGCACTCCATTATGGGTGATAAAGGCGGACCGATGCGGGCTCGCGGCGGCGGATGCCGGTGTCCGCTCGATGCGCGGAGCCGACTGGCAGCGAGCGGCAAGCGGAGCGAGCACCGGTATTCAGCACCAGCGCATTCATCCAGGGAGGCCACAGCAGAACGGCGCGCATGAGCGCATGCATCGTACTCTCAAGCGGCAGGCTATAAAACCAGTCGCTCGAACCTGTGCCGCGCAACAGAAATCGTTCGATGTGTTCCGCGCGGAGTTCAACACTCTGTGACCCCACGAGTGGCTGAACCAAGACACACCCGGATCCCATTACATCGAATCAACACGACCCTATCCAACGCGGCTGCCACCGCTCGAGTATCCTGGGCACTTCGTGGTGAAGAAGATCACGACCGGCGCTACCTTCCGCTTTCATCACAAGCTGCTCTACATCGCAAACTCGCTGGTCTCCCACCGTATTGGACTTGAAGAAACCGATGACGGCGTCTGGTCCATCTACTTCAACACCGTACTCATTGCCACGCTGGATGAGCGTGATTACAGGGTAACCTCGAAAGTGCTACCTATGTTGCTGGACACTTCTGTTACCTATGTCCCCGGCTGCTCAGAAAAAAGTTCGGCATCCTTAAGCCGGCGCTCGCCGATAACTGGCGAACTAGGGTAAGAGATTGCACGGTGGTATGCCGCGGCTGATACAGACCAATATTAGAATGAGCGCTGTAAAAACCACCCGTGAGAACGGGCGTATCCCCATGCTCAAGGACAACTTCACAGGCCGTTCGATTGCTTTAGTGCTAATACCTCACGCGGCAAGCGTTCGTCCCACGGACCCAGCCGTGCTGGAACGCAGAAAGCCGCTCCTCGCTACTACCATGGGTTGTAGGATTCAGCCAAGGCGACCCCGCTGAAGAAAATCAGGCCCGCATTGCCTCGTAGTCGTCCGAATCACTTGTGATGGCCCCGCTTTCATATCCCGATTTCAAAAACACGCCTGCCAGGCAATCGGCGTTAAGTTCCTTGTCCTGCGGCGAAAGTGTGGCTCCATCGACGTCCCGATGGAGATTTGGAAGAAGCGCCGCCTGCCCTCGCTACGGTTATTAGTCGAGCATGTTCGCCGGAACTTTACCTCCGTTCGCCGCCATCTGCTTCATCACCTGCTTGTGCAGCCACATGTTCATGCTTGCGCTGTCGTTCATATCGCCCGTGTAACCCAGCTCCGCGGCCAGCTCCTTACGCTCGGAGAGGCTGTTCTCCATGCCGAGCAGCGACATCAGGTCGACAATCGAGTGGCGCCAGTTGCTCTTGTGCCCGCTCTTCGACTCGAGGTCCGTCATGATCGCCTCGACGTCCACGGGCGACGACGCCATGCTCGACGAAGATGCGCTGACGCCCGACATCGGCGCGGAGGTCGAGCCGCCGGTCGGCCTCGGGGAGCCCGCTGTCGCCGCTTGGGCGTGGCCGGTAATTTTGGACCAGATCTTTCCGAAAATGCTCATGAATGCCCCGATATTGGAGGGAAGGAAGAATTGCTCTGCTGTCGCAAGGATAGTCATTAGTCCCACGCTCGGGAAGAGGCTGGACGGGTGACTCTGCCTCCGGGTTGAATGTAGACCCGATAGTTGAAAATCTGAAACGGTACTCAGCCGCATCCACAAATTCAGGCGGGTTAGGCACCCCCGAGGGTTTTCCATGTCACGACGGCTCATCATCCTGATTGCAGTGTTCGCCTGCACACCATTAACACGGGTTGGGCCCGCCTCCATCATCATCCGGAACGTCACGGTGATCCCGATGACGAGTGCAGCCCCATCGCCCGGACAGTCCGTGACAATCCGCGACGGACGAATCACCGAGATGGGCACCTCCGCGCAACTCCGCGTCCCGCCCGGCGCGACACTCATCGACGGCACAGGCAAGTATCTCATCCCGGGCCTGTTCGAGATGCACGCGCACGCCTCGAAGACTCGCGCCTCGGCGCTCGGGCTCTACGTAGCGCGAACCGCGTGCCCGCACCCGGTGCATTGGGTGGTGGTGGCACGGTGAGCTCTGAACGCAGCAGACGCAGCACGGCGAGCAACGTGTCGCGATTCCGTGACTCGGTCGGCGACAACTCGGGAGGACGTCGCGGGTCGCGTGGACCGGACGGCGCATTCGGATGGCGGATGCCGAGCACCACGGACATCGTCTCGGTCGCGGTGGGCGCCGGCAATCTCGTACAGGGCGCGGGCTGGGCGGATGCGCTCGCGGCGAATGCAAGTATGAGCAGGAACATTCGGCCTCTGACACCGCAATGGAGCGCGGGATCCCGGATGGCGCGCGCATAATCGCACTAACCGAGCTTAACCGCTACATGTGCACACGTGGCCGTACCATTGCCGACCGCGCCAATCGCCTGTATCGTATTCCGCTCACGGGAAATGCGTGGAGAGGCGAGACGATCGCAGAGCCCCTCCCGGCTCAGGTTTCGCACCCCGGAGCGCGGGCCGGTAGGCAATGATCAGGTTCCATGCAATTTCGCGGCGTGAAGGCGGCGACCATGACGGCATTCACCTGCTCTGGTCACCGCCGTTTCCCGCGGGACATTCGCTCGACGGATTCACGATCTTCCGCCGTGAATCGCAGGGCGAGCGCGAGCAGTTCTGCTTCTCGATCACGGCGTCCGTCCTCGCGACCGCGCGCAGCCTCGGCCATGCAACGATTCCCGAGGCGACGGTATGGAGTCGCTTCGCCAGTGCGAGCGAGACGCTTCCTGCGCACTGGACCTATCGCGTCGCACTCCCGCGCCGCCACAGTGTGGTCACCGTTAGTGGCGGACCCGCCATTGCCGTGTTCGCGGGTCTCGCCGACGGAACGGTGGTCGCGGGCACTGATTTCTCCGCAGGCTCCGCGACGCTGCACGGCTCGGACATCGGCGTGATCTGGCTCGTCTCCGACAGCACGAAATCCGAGTTCCGGATTTGCGGGAACGTCGTGAACGAACGCCATTGGGGCGACGCGCGCACGATCGTAAAAGCTCTGCAGGTGCCGTTCGCATCCGTGAACCCTGCGATGAGCACGGTCGACGACGGGCGCGCACTCGCCAAGGATCGCGCGGGGCCGGACGGACTCGACGGCGACTTCGACGAGGTGTCGCGCTACGCGAACGCCGCACTCGCGCGTCCCGATGGCGCGCCCGCGTGGCGCGTGATCTCGGAACGCCCGGGAGAAGACGGCAACGCGTGGGATGAGTCGCCGTTCGGCCTCGCGATTGCGCCGACGATCCTGCCCGCCTGGCATCGTGGCCTGGGCTTCGCGCACCTGGACAAGGAAAGTCTCACGCCGGGTGCGCGCTACGACTACCGCATCGTCGGAACGGTGCGCCGGCGCGATCGGGATGAGCGGCTGTACGACCTGCACACCGTCGCGCGCGGCTACCGCTTGCCCCGCTGCTTCCGCTGGGGCTCGGCGATGGTCTGGGCAGACGCCCCACCTCTGGTCAAGGCGCTCTCCGTCGTCGCGGGCGAACCGACCGCGATCCGGAAGGGATTTCACGCACGACGACTCGTCGTGATGCCGGACGTGCCGACACCGCGCATCGCGCTCGAGCTCATGGCCGGCTCCACGGTGCAGGCGAAAGGCTTTCGCCATGGCGCGGCGGTCAATTCCGTCTCCGTCGCATCGTCGCGTCGCACGATGCTGGAGTTCGGCGCCGAGGTGGACCGCATCGTGATCGACGGCGACCTGTCCATCATGGGCATCGTGCCGACGCCTCGATCCATCGCTCGGTGCGGACGACCCCGTCGAGATATCGCAGACGATCCTCCGCATCGAGTTCGTGCCGACGGCGCCACCGCCTGCGCCCAGCACGATCGCGGTCGTGAGCCTGAGCGACCCGTCGCGCACCGCGGCGCGCGGCGTGCTCGATAGCAACCGCGGTTTCGAGATCTCGTGGGACGCGCCCGACGCGATTGCCGCGAGCGCGCTGCCGTACTTTCCGACGGAGGCGACATCGGCGCGACCGACGGAGATCGCGCGCTATCGCCTCGAACGTTCGTGGGGTGGAAATCCGTTCGCAGCGAGCGACGACGACGGTACGCAGCTCTCCGGCCGCAACGCGCCGTCGCCCACCGATTCGCCAGCGTGGGGCTTCGACCTGCTCGCGGCGTTCCCCCCGGCCGACATGGCGCCTGGCTCGCACGCGGACCTCGTGCACGCGATCGAGACGTTCGAGGCAGCGGTGCTCCGCTATGGCGACGACATCACTTATCGGGTGTACTCCGTCGATGCGACGGGCCGCGAATCGCCCGCGCGCACGTCTGCACCGACACCGCTTCGCAAGTTCGTGCGACCGCCGGTCCCCGCCACACCGCCGGTGGTTGCGCCAGTTGATCCAGCCGCTGTTTCGCCGAGCGGCGTGCAGGTGCGGCTGTACCAGCAGGGCGATCCCGAGCTCACGGCGTCGCAGCGCGCACGCACCGCCGGAAGCGACGTGGCGCACCTGCGCTGGGGCTGGGGGCCGACGCAGCGCGATCTCGATCCCGATGTCGCCGAGTTCCGCGTGTACGAACACGATGCCCCGCTCACGGAGATCAGGGGCCGTACGACGTCGTTCGCCGTCGCCACCGCAACCGGCTGGTCGCTCCCCGTGCAGTTCGACACCCCCGTCGCGGCGAACGAGTTCGCAGGCATCGTGCTCGTGTTTGGCGTGGCGTTCCGGATCGTGTCGCACGCCGCCGGTACGACCGTGACGCTGGCGCTCGCGCCAAATGTGGTGAACGCCGGTGTTGCACCTTCACAAGGCGAATTCACGGTCGGACGCACGACGTCGGCGGAGTTCAACTCGGAGTACTGGCATCGGCGCGTCGCCATCGTGCCGCGCGTTCCGGCGTCCGCAGGCTCGGATGTCGTCGAGGAGTACGAGGTCACGCTGCCGGCGACCTGGATTGCCGTCGATGCAGCGCGCACACGACAGAAGCTCGCGATCGGAGTCACTGCAGCCGACGCGGAGGCTTACGTCGCGGATCGTCGTATCGCCACAGAGACCCTGCCGCGCGCCGGCAACGAAAGCACCGTCGCGGCGGTCGAGGTGACGGCGCGCTACTTCGGACGACCGAGCCTCGCGATCGCCGATCTTGCCGACGTTGCGGCACTCAGGCTGCCGCGTCAGGGCGGCGACGACGTGCACGGCACGCTGCGTCCCGCCGACGCGTTCCCGGCCGGCTTCGTCGCCGCACCGCGCATGCGACTCGAACGCGTGCCTGCGGGCGCGGTGCTTCCGCGACTGCGCATCACACCAGCGAGCATCGAGCTCGTCTCCTCGACCGGCACCGCAACGGAGTGGGCGCTCTCGGCGCCGGACCAGGCCGCACTGCGCGCTGAAGATGCCGCCGGCATGATCAGCGATCGCTTCCTCGCGCATGCGGCCGCTCGGCTCGACGGGCTCGAAGCCAAGTCGACGTTCCTGCGCATCGTCGATCCCGCGCAGCCGTTCACCGACA
>JACDCM010000153.1 GCA_013817545.1 Gemmatimonadaceae bacterium
CCAGATGGAAACTCAGGCGTGCGCCGCTCTGGGATTGTTGGGCCACCGATGCCGAAGATGCCGAGTCCACCAGTCGGCCGGCACGCGAGAAAAATCAGGGCGGGTAACAAGGCCAGAGCGCTGCGCAGTTGCGCGCAATTCCGCAGACCGGCCGCGTTCCAAATGGCAGCTGGAGCATTGCCGATCGCAGACTGCCGATTGCGGATTGCCTCATGTGCCTTGGTGAGGCTGCTCGATTCCAGGTTCATAGCGTGCTCCGATGCGAGTGACGCGCTGATGCGCCGCGTTGTTCGAGTTGAAAACGGCGCGTTAAAGGGTCGTGTTAAAGGCTTGGCGAGCGGAAATCATTTCAGTCGGAGCGCTTGCGAGTTGAGTGCGAGGTCGCGAGCGCGCGGCGTTTCCAGAAGGCGCCTGGATGGCAGCACGGCCTAGCGCGGGCGATCGAGTGCGAATCCATAGCTTGCTCCGATGCGGGTTATCCGCTGTTGCGCCGAGTTGCTGGAGTTTCCCGAGGCTCCACCACCTCGATGCAGAATCAGTCCCAGCTCCTGTACCAAGCCGATACTGAGCCGAGTGTTCACCCCATAGCCAAAGCCGCCGCCGACGGAAAAGGCAAAGTCGGTATTGCCGCCACGATCGATGACTGTGTTGTCGTCATCTGCCTCGATATCTGTGAAGCGCAGGGCACCCGCCTGAACCACGTAGATCTGGTGGAACCCACTGCCGCCTCCTCCGCGAAAGGTGGCCATTAACGAAGTAACCGTCGCGTGAGCATCGACACGATCGAGCATCTCACTGCTCGCTCGAAGTGGTATGCGAGACCGGCCGGCCGCGACTCCGATTGCGGAGCCACGCCCCAGACTACGTTCGAGAGACGCGCGATACATGAACCCCGTGCCGAAATCCCACACCGATTCGGCATCGCCGATGGCTGCAATGTCCATCACCCCGGCGGCTGCCGAGATCCACATCCTCGGTTCGCGGCGAGACGCCGGCCGTTCGAGGATCTGCGCGGCAGCAGGTGCGGCGACAGCGAGAATGAAGATTGTGACGCCCGAGACGAATCGTCGAAGCGAATTACGTTGCATATCTTGCGACTCCTGTTCAGCTGCCGATAACTTAGCCGTCGGCGCAATCGCGCGACACCGAGCGCTGCTGCGCCAACCCTTTCGGATATTCAGTGGCGAAAGCTCATCTCGATTCCCGTGTCACTGAGCGGCGCAATCCCCGCAGCGCCGCGATCGACCTCGCGTCACCGGAAGAGATTGTGGATCTCATTAATGCCGAAGATCAGACCGTCCCGATTGCCGTCGCCACGCAGCGCGCGGCGATAGTTCGCGCAATCGAGATCGCGGAGGAGACTTTTCGTAGTCGCGGACGTCTCTTCTATGTTGGCGCCGGCACATCCGGACGCCTGGGCGTTCTGGACGCCGCAGAGTGTCCACCGACATTTGGGACGGAGCCGGAGATGGTGCAGGGGATTATCGCTGGCGGGCTCGCGGCGCTTACCCGCGCTCAGGAAGGTGCGGAAGATCGCCCCGATGGCGCCCGGCGCGACATCGATGAGCACGGCGTGCGCCCTACCGACTTCGTCATTGGTATCGCGGCGTCCGGCACGACTCCCTACGTGCGCTCGGCCCTCCAGCGCGCGCGAGAGCTTGGTGCCCGAACCGGCATCGTTGCCTGCTCACCGCCACCGCCGGAGGTGCTCGCTATTGTCGACGTCGCCATTCTTCCGATCACCGGCCCTGAAGTCGTGACGGGCTCTACGCGAATGAAGGCGGGAACGGCTACCAAGCTGGTGCTCAACATGATCACGACCGGTGCCATGATCCGCCTCGGGAAGACGTACGGCAATCTGATGGTCGATCTACGCGCCACGAATGACAAACTGAAAGACCGTAGCGAGCGCATCATCATGGAAGTCTCCGGAGTGGAGCGCCAAGAAGCCCGACGGTTTCTCGACGCGGCCGGTGGTAGTGTAAAGACAGCGCTCGTCATGCAGAAGCTCGGCGCATCTCGGGAGCAGGCGGAAGGCACGCTAACCGAAGCAGGTGGCGTCATTCGCCGAGTGGTGGGTGATGAACCGCCACCTGTAGAGTGAGCGCTGAGGTGAAGTCGACAACTGTCGTTGGCCTCATGTCGGGCACCTCGCTCGACGGCGTCTCTGCCGCGGCCGCGCGGTTCACCGATGGCGCACATGGCGCTGTGTCAGTCGAGCTGCTCGGATTTCTCTCGCTTCCATTCAAACCGGATCAGCGAGAGCGACTGCTCGGAGCCGTGCGCGGCGGCGATGCGCGTGAGTACTGCCGGCTCAATTTTGATCTGGGCGACTGGCTTGCGGACGCTGCGCTCGAGGTGATGCGGGCGTTCCGCTTGAGCAAGAATAATGTCGCGGCCATCGCATCACACGGCCAGACGCTCTGGCATGAGCCCGGGCATTCCACCTGGCAGCTCGGCGAAGCGGCGGTGATTGCGGAGCGTGCCGGAATTCCTGTGGTGAGTGATTTTCGTGTGCGCGATGTCGCTGCGGGAGGGCAGGGAGCTCCGCTCGTTTCAATTGCGGATGCACTGCTTTTCTCGCACGCGACTCGGAGCCGGGCATTGCAGAACATCGGCGGTATTGGAAATGTGACGATTGTACCGCCCGGAGGAGCGTTTGACGGCATGCGTGCCTTCGACACGGGCCCGGGCGTCGCCGTGATCGATGGAGTGGCGCGCGCGCTCGTTCCCGGGACACCGTATGACGTCGATGGCAGGCTCGCGCGCGCGGGGAATGCGATTGAGCCAGTAGTACAGCAGATGCTGGAGGATCCGTTCTTTGCCGCGCAGCCGCCCAAGTCTACCGGACGAGAGCTCTTCAGCTCCGAATACATTGCACGCTTTATCGTTTCCTGCCGGAGCGCTTCACCTGGAGCAACAGACGCGGATATCGTCGCGACGGCGGTGTCGCTGACTGCGCGCAGCATCGCGGATGCGTACCGGAATTGGGTGCCTGCCGGGTTGAATGAAGCGGTACTGTCGGGAGGAGGCGCAAAGAATCCTGCCCTTGTCGATGCGATCGCCACTGCGATCGCTCCACGCCGCGTGGTGCTCTTCGATGATCTTTTCTTCGACGGCGAGGCCAAGGAAGCCGTCGCGTTCGCCCTGCTCGGCTATCTTTATCTCACGAAGAGATCTGGCAACGTGCCCGGCGCGACCGGCGCGCGTGGACCGCGTATTCTTGGGAAATGGACTCCGGCATGAGTGATGTAGCACAACTGCTTCTTCCAGCGATTCGGTGGGATCTGGCGCTCGGGTATGGTGGAGAGAGTGAACGGATCGATCTCGCGCTGGAGCTCGGCGTCGGCGGGTTCTGTCTTTTTGGCGGAGAGCAGGAAGCGGTCCGCGTTCTCACCAAGGATTTGCGCCGTCGATCGCGCATCCCGCTTCTCATTGCCGCGGACATGGAACGCGGCGCAGGCCAGCAGTTCGCGGGCGCGACCGGACTCCCTCCACTCGCGGCTATCGCGTCACTCGGTGACGTGGACGCCATCCGCAAGGCGGCGCGTTTGACAGCGCGCGAAGCCCGCACCCTGGGCGTCAACTGGGATTATGCGCCCGTGTGTGATCTCGACATCGTGCCCGAGAACCCGATAATCGGCACTCGGTCGCTGGGAAGCGATCCGAAAGCTGTTGCTGCGCTGGCCGCCGAATGGATTAGCGCCTGCCAATCAGAAGGAGTCCTTGCTTGCGCCAAACATTTTCCGGGTCATGGACGGACGCGAACCGACTCGCACGCGGGTTTGCCAGTTGTATCTGCCTCGAAGCGGGAGCTGATGGAGACGGATCTCGTGCCGTTCAAGGCCGCGGTGGCAGCTGGTGTCGCCTCCATCATGACGGCGCACATCTCCTTTCCGTCGCTGGATCCGAGTGGTGCGCCGGCGACACTCTCGCGGGAGCTGCTGCACTGGTTCCTGCGGCAGCAGTTCAAGTTCGATGGACTGATCGTGACCGATGCGATGATCATGGAAGGGATTCTGGTTGGCCAGAGCGAAAGCGAAGCGGCGATACGCGCGTTCAACGCAGGTTGCGATCTGTTGCTGTATCCGACGGACTTGAAAGGCGTCGTAGAAGCGATGGAGCGCGCATTGCGCGAGGAGATGATCGAATCGGACCGCCTGGCGCAGTCGCTGCGCAGGCGGCTCAAGTGGGCACAGTGGGCGTCTCCGCCAAACGAATATCGCAAGCCTGCGCCTACTGACGTCGCCTGGGGCGCGCGGGTCGCGGACCGCGTGATCCAGGTAGTGCGCGGGACACCCAGGCCCGTGTCGTCCCCACTCGAGATAGTGGTGGTCGACGATGACCTGGGTGGGCCCTATCCGGCGCCATCCCGCGAACCGTTCTTCGAGGCTCTGTCGACCAGCGGAGTCAAAGCCCGGCGTGTCGAAGCCATGAGCAATGGCGGGACACAGGTTGTTGCTCTGTTCGGCGACATTCGATCGTGGAAAGGGCGCCCTGGCTACTCCAGTGAATCGCGCGAGACTGTCGAACGAATTTGCAGTGCGACACCAAACACGCTGGTAATGCAGTTCAGCCATCCCAGGTTGGCACAGGAGATACCGGCCGCCAACACTGTAGTGAGCGCGTGGGGAGGTGAGTCAGTAATGCAACACGCAGCAGCGAGGTGGCTGGCTCGGACTGCTGTCATAACATGAGTTTGAGCCCATGAAGCGAGTCGCTCGTACTTCGGGCACCCGATGCTCCGGCGCGGGTTCGCCGCGATGACGGCAGTTCTCCTGCGCGGTGCTGTCGGATCGCACGTTGCCTCTGTATCCGGCAGGAACGTCGTTGCAGCCTTAACGCCATGCTACGAATAATTCTCGCATCGCTCCATCTCGTTGCCCTCGGGATCGGCCTCGGTTCCGTGCTGGCTCGCGGCACAGCGCTCCGCGAACTGCCGACGCGCGAGTCATTGCGCCGGGTCTTTCGCGCAGATCTGCTTTGGGGCATCGCGGCCGCGCTCTGGATAAGCACGGGACTCTGGCGGCTTTTCGGCGAGACTGAAAAGACCGCCAGTTTCTACTTTTCCAACCATCTCTTTCTGACGAAGATGGGACTGCTGGTAGTCGTCCTGGCGTTCGAGCTGTGGGCGGCATCGACTCTTGGCCGTTGGCGCCGCGCTGTTGGTCGTGGTGAAGCGCCGGAGACAGTATTTTCGCCGAGCGTTGCGCGGCGGATCGCGACTATCAGCCATGTGGAAGCGACGCTGGTAGTACTCATGGTCGTTCTGGCGGTATCCATGGCCCGTGGTTTCGGTTCGCGGGGGTGAAGTGACCGGTGATCGGAGTTGGGTGTTGGGTTGTAACTTCGGAGCTCAGCTCAACCGTTCTTATTGCCCGGGGAATGGCGATAACGCCAGGTATAAACCTCTTCCGCCCCGTTTCTTTCGCTCCCTATGCGATCGCGGCGCTCTCCTCGGCGCTCACCTGATTTCTCTTCAACTTCCTCACAAAGGGCAACAGGGCAAACGCCGGGAACGCCAGCGCGAATGTGACGAGAAAATAGCTCGAGTAGCCGAGGTTCTGCGCGAGGTCTCCGGAAAAATATCCTACCAGTGTCCGGCCCAATCCGTAGGCGGCTGAGAGCAATGCGTATTGCATCGCTGCATAGCGCTTGTCGCAGATGGACATCATGAAGGTGAGAAACGCCGCGGTTCCGAGTCCGGCTGTGAACTGCTCGACGATTACCGCTCCGTATCCGACAATCAGGGACGGCTCCATCAGCGACGCAGCATAGTAACCGAGGTTGGACAGCGCTTGCACCAACCCGAGCATCCAGAGTGCGCGGAAAGTCCCGAGTCGCGCCGTAAGTATGCCCCCTGAGAGAGCGCCTGCGATCGTCGCCAACATGCCGACTGTGCCGGTCATCACTCCGATCTGTTCCGGACTAAAGCCGCGGTCTACCCAGAAAGGGTTCACCATCGGGAGCATCGCGAAATCGCCGAACTTGAATGTGATGATAAAGAGAAGCCCTGCCCACATCCCCGGTTGTGCGAACAGCTTGTTGAGAGGCTCGGAGAAGGATTGCCAAACGGGCTGCTGTATAGCGGCACGTGGCCTGGATGGGACGCGCAGCGTTATCAGGGTGAGCAAAAGCATGATCACCGCGCCAGCGACGAACGCCGTCGTCCAGCTCGTAAGACCTGCGAGTGACAACACCAGCCCCCCCGCTGCTATGAGCGCAACACGATAAGCGGTAACACGCATCCCGTTTGCGGGTCCCATCTCTCGCTCGTCAAGTAGCTCGATGGTGTACGCATCGATCGCGATATCCTGAGTAGCCGAGAGCAGCGCTAGCGCCACCAACAGCGCGGCGAGATATGCGGGTGCCGCAATCGGATCAGCTGTTACGAGCGCGGCGGTAGCCGCGATCAATCCTGCTTGGCACGCGATCACCCACCTTTTCCGTGTGGCAAACCGGTCCACAAGCCATGCCCAGAGAAACTTGAAGGTCCAGGCGAGCCCGACGGCGGAAACCAGCCTTCCGATGAAAGGGAGCGATGCCCCTTCGCTGCGAAGGTAAGCGGGCAGGAGATTGTTGATGAGCCCGAACGGGAAGCCTGACGAGAAATACAACACGGCAACCCAGAAGAGTTTGGAGCGTGGCATGGTAGAACAGGGTTACGGATTGCGGATTGCGGACTGCGAATGATGGCGCGATTCGCGGCTCGCAGCTACAAATCTGCAATCCGCAATCCGCAATCTTTCGGCTAAACGCCTGTCCACCCATCGCCTCCCTCGCGTTTCCTCTGCCTCGTATCGCGCGTCTTGAGTATGGTGGAACTTCGACCGCCGCGCTTCGCCTTCCCGGGTATATCAATGCGCTATCGCACGTTTAGTCATCTCGCAGGCATGGCCGTGGCGGCTCCGGTCTTCTTTTGCACCATTACGGTCTCGTCCCCGGCGCAGCGCGACGTCACCCGATCGCAAGCCATCGCGACGGCTGATGCCGCATGGGAGGCGGGCAATCACAGCAAAGCGCTGACCGGGTACCGCGCGGTCGTACGCGAAGACACCACGGGAGCATCGCATGCGGTCTTTCGCCTTGCGACCCTCCTTTCGTGGAACAACTCTCTGGATGAATCGATAACGCTGTTCGGTGTCTATCGACGGCTCGAGCCTTCCGACATCGAAGGACGAATTGCCCTGGCGCGAACGCTTGCGTGGTCATCCCGTTTCGACGCCGCAATCACCGAATACGACAGCATTCTTTCTATTCTTCCGACCCACGAGCCGGCAGCGCTTGGCAGAGCTCAGACCCTGGCGTGGGCCGGCCGGATGGACGAGGCGGAGCGCGCATACGCCGCGCTGCTCGCCGCAACCGCCAACGAGGATGCCGCAAAGGGTGTCGCGCGCGTCGCCGGTTGGCGTGGTGATCTCGTCCGTGCCGAGAAGCTCTGGCGCGGTGTACTGGAGCAACATCCGGGGGATCCCGAAGCCCTGACCGGGCTCGCGCAGGTTCAGCGTTGGGCAGGCAAGCCACATGCTGCGCGTGAAGCGCTACGGCTGGCTCTCGACTCGGACTCGAACTACGCCGATGCGCGCTCTCAGCTTCGCTGGGTTGACGCCGAGATTTCTCCGTCGTTCGAATCCAGCGTTACAAGCATGAACGACAACGATCGCAACCGTGCAACGCTGTATACCGCGGCTGCTGGCTTTACACCTCCTTGGAGTGGAAGGCTCACGGCCGCCGGCAGCTATCGCCGCGCAAACTTGGGCCTGCTTTCAGGAGAGTCATTTGGCGCGCGTGCCGTGGCCCTCTGGGCACCGCACGAAAGGACGTGGAGGCTGCGTGCTGAGGCAGGCGCGACGCGGCTGTCATCACACGAAGGCGGAATTTCCAGCGCGCCGTCTTCAACGCACCTCGCAGTTGCCGCGTCGCTGGCAGTACGTCCGATACAACGTCTCACGTTCGGACTCGGCGTCTCCCGCCTCCCATTCGACGAAACCGCGTCCCTAATCGCTCGCGGCATCGTGACTTCGGAGCTCAACGGCGACTACGATCTAACATTGGCCTCGCGAGTATCGCTGTCCGGAGGGGCCAGCTACGCTGCACTCAACGGTGATGCACTAGCGCCGAACCGAAGACACTCGGGTTCGAGTGTGCTTCGTTGGCGTATGACGCGCGCGTTCTCGCTGGGAATCGGAGCGCGGGCGTTTGGCTACGATACGACGACGAGCGACGGTTACTTCGCCCCGCGTCGATACACTCTTTTCGAGGCGTCGAGCGTAGTCCGCGCAGGCGGCGATCTTGGCTGGGGTGGGAGCGCTGAAGCTGGCGTCGGCAGGCAACAGATCCGATTCGGCGCGCGGAGTGTGCTGCGCGATGGAGAGGCCGTCACGTTTGCCGAAACCACTTCCTCCAGGCTCGCCCAGCGCATCTCGGCGTCTATCAGATACGCTCCATCGCCGGGATTCGAGTGGCGGCTTTCGGGCGGCTTTGCGAATGTGGCGTCCCCGACGGCGGTGACGGAAGCCGAGTATCGGGCCTACTCCGCGACCATCGGAGGACGGATACGGCTGTAGCGCTTCAGCTACCTGACAACCTCACCGCGCCATTTGCGAGTGCGCAAGCCCTTCGTTACGGATCGCCGCGCTAGTCCGGCACACGCGAGGCAACGCTGTCGGCGATCGCGTCGAATGTCTTCTTCATTTCGGCGAAAAGGGGCTTGACCTCTGAGTGCCACAAGGGCTCTTCCCATTTTGCCCATGTCCACAGTGGCACCTCCGCAAAAGTCGCGGTGCCACCGGTGCCGCGAGGCATCAACCCACCAATCGCCGAGGGTCTGGCTGGGTTATAGCTCTGCACCACGAATCTGAAACCGTCAGTCTCCACCCCGTCAATTTCTCCCGTTCGCGCATCACCATAGAGAACGTTTCGCGATGACGGATCAAGAACGTGCAGCATCCCCCACGGAATACGCATCTCGATGGTTCCCGTCGAGCTATCCGCGAACCAATCCGCCAACGTGGTCTCGGTCTGCCGAGCGAATCGCAAGAGATTCCGGTCGTACGAAATCGATGGATAAACCGTCCCATCGCGGCCGAACCGCCGCCGGTTCGGCGTCACGATGAGCGTATCGTAGCGTCCGTCCGAATTAGGCAGTGTGCGAAACGGGCTATTGTACACGCGTTGCACCGCCGCTGGCCTGCTTCGCGGTATTCTGACCACACGGTTGAGATTGTACGGCGAGTCG
>JACDCM010000011.1 GCA_013817545.1 Gemmatimonadaceae bacterium
ATTTTCTCTGCGTTCGCATTACACGCGGCTCTGGCTGTCGTTCTTGGATCAAGCCTGGTGGCGTGCAGCGGCTCCACCGAACCAACGCGCGACGTGGCTGCAATAGTCGGCAACTGGACGCTCGCGGCGATTTCCGGGCAAGAGCTTCCATTCACAGTTGCCGGTGGTGGCTTTGGAGCGCCCACACTCATAACAAGAGGAAGTTTGAGTTTCGCGACTGGGACGGGACTTGATTCGGTGGTCTATGGGGTAGGCAGTCAGAGTCAGACAGACACGGTACGGTTCAGCTTTTCCCAGCGTGCCGATACCGTTCTTATTGCGCGTCCCCCATTTGTCGATACCGGACTGGTTATCGCCGGTAGCCCGGCGCAACTCACAGTAAGGCGCAATTTCAGGACTGGTGCGGGTGGATTTCCGAGTGGGCGCGTCGAGGCGTTTTATATCAGGCCAAACACTGCGGCAGCTGAACGGGCGATGCCGGGTCCGAAGCATCGCGCGCCCTGATTCGGGCGCGGGCATAGCTTAGATTGGTGGTGCCCCGGTACAAGCTCACTTACTGTGATTAAATGATGACTTTGTGAGTCCCCATGTTTATGTGCGTCCTGGACTAAAGCAGCGCCTTCCCAAAGCACAGTTTCTAATGCTCATGCGGTGGGTTGCAGGTCGCGCCGGAATCCGGATTTCGGTCAACGCCGCAGCGCTCGCCTGCCTGGTTCTTCTAACGGCACCTGGACGTTGCCTCGCCCAGATGCCGGGTCAACCCGTGATACAAAATGCTTTTTCGAATCCGGGCATCACCGTTGGCGTCAATTTTGGACGCGCGACAGATCAGGACGTCAATGGCTTCGCTGGAGCGGCGGCGTGGGCTCCGTCCAGCGGAAAATTCCTGTTCAGCGGTGGTGCCGGAATCGTGAAGGCGGGCGAGGGTGACGGAGTTTTCGCATGGGGGCTGAGGGCGATGCTTCCCATTTCCCTGCTCAAGCTCGGCGATAGCTTCGGCGTGGCCGCGTTTGCGGGCGGCGGGGGTGCTAGTGAAAAAGGCGCAACCCAATTCAAGTTTCCTGTTGGTGCATCCGTTGGTTACCGGCGTGCGATTGGTTCCAGTCGCGGTGTATCGGCCTACGCGGCGCCTTTCTACTCCTGGTCACGTATCGACGCAGGCGATGTCGTAGCCACCAACGGAAGCTTCCGCGTGTCATTTGGAGTTGACATCACCGTAGTCCGGTCTATCGGTCTCACAGTCGGTTACGAAACCGGTGGCCAGGTTGACGCCGGTAGTGCGGGGCCGTTGGGAGACGTATTTGGTGTTGGACTGTCTTACGCCTTGCGCCGAGCCAGGTAGCTTTTACACAATCTTTTCTTGGAGAACGTATGAACCATTCGAGTGTCCGGCGTTACTTGACGCCCCTCCTGGCTCTAGTTGCCTTGGTGTCGGCGCAGAGTGCCGGCGGGCAGGCGTGGAACTATCCCTCGTTCCAGCCTCCAGTGCACGTGTCGCGCGAGTACAACTTCGGTATCACAAGCGGCGGGAACGCCGGGGCGACATTTATCGGACAGTGGAGAGAAGGTTTTCGCACGAACACCCATTTAGGATTCGAAGCGGGCGTAACGGATGGGGGCGATAATGTCGACTCTCGCTTTCTACTCGGTGCGGGATTCGCCACCACCGTGTTCGGATCGCAACCAAACCTTCCGCTGGATATTCTCCTGACAGCCGGAGCCTATCCATCGTTCGGGGGGGGATTGACCCTGATCCGGGTTCCTGTTGGGCTGACCTTGGGTAAGCGGTTTGCCCTGGAAGGTTTCGCGATGACTCCTTACGCTCATCCACGCCTTTCGCTTGACTTCTGTTCCGGAGATGACTGCCAGGATGATAACCTCGACTTCTCGATCAACTTCGATCTCGGTGCCGACATTGAGATCAACCGGCAGCTTGGATTCCGCGTGAGTGTCCTGCTGCCCGGCGGAGATTCTTTTGACGACAATGCCTTCGGAGTTTCGCTCACCTGGAGGCCAATGGGGGTTTCACGATAAGTTGGTTCTGTGAGGCTGGAGGTCGTCTCGATTTGGACGCCCTCATGCTCTAAATGGCTCGCGTTTTGCCCTTTAGGGCTCAAATACACCGTGAATAACAGGTTGATGAACTCGTGAGCGCGCGATCGATACCGCCGATTCTGGTGGTGGATGACAACTTCGACAATGCCGAGATTATTTCTCAGTTTCTCGAATCCAAAGGGCTTCCGGTCCTGGTAGCTCATGATGGCGATGAGGCTTTGGCGGCATTCGAGACCGTGCGGCCCGTTCTGGTGCTGCTGGATGTGATGATGCCGGGCCGGAACGGCTGGGATGTATGCAGAGTGATGAAGCAGCATCCGGAGCATGGTCGCAGCGTGCGCATCATCATGGTGACAGCACTGGGTGAGTGGGACGACAAGCAGCAGGCACTGCAAACGGGCGCGGATGATTACATAACAAAGCCCGTGGATCTGCCGAATCTTGCGCTACGAGTTGAGCGCAATCTCGCCCTTCTGACTACAACCGAGTGAAGGGGGAGCCTCGGTGAGCGCGGGAACGATTCTCACTGATGATCCGGAGGCCGTCAGCGTAGAGGACGCGGAAGCGCGCTCCTGGCGCATAGACGTGCGAATCGGCGATGCGCTCCTGGATGCGATCGACGCCGTTCACGATCTCCGCGCAATCGTCGTCACTTCAGAGAATCCATCTCTGCAGCGCATGCTGGTGGAACGGGCGCGTGGGCGGCGCATTGCTGTTGTGATGGGCTGCACTGACGACACAATGCGGCGCCGAGCCGTCGAGCTGCGGGTGGACGAGTGGTATCGGACCACCGCGCCGTCGGAGGAAGTCACGTGGCGCATCCACGCCGCAATCGCGCGCGCCACGCCGAGTGGGGCTGAAGTAGCGAAGCGCGTCGAGAACGTGGAGTACGAGGAAATGTTGTATGACGCGCTCACCGGGCTTCCGACGCTCCCTGTGATGATAGAGCGAACTCGCGCACCCTTCAAGGAGCGTGGCGAGCTCGTGGTGCTGTATCTCAACTTCGTGCGCTACAGCAAGCTCGAAGAGATTTACGGCTGGGAGAAGCTGGACGGCGTGCTCGAATCGACCTCCGCCGCGGTTCGCGAATTCCTCGATGAGAACAAGCTGCGCACTACCAAGATGATGGTGAGCTTCACCAACGATGATGACTTCATCTTCTTTCACGTGCCGACCGAGCACGCGCGCGCGGCTACGGACCGGGAAATAACGGATATGACGGTGCGGCTCCAGCAACATGTCGGGGCCCGCCTGGAGGCAGCGCATGGTGAGGAGATCGCCACCCTTGTCGACGTCTACGTGGGTTCGGCTCACGTGTACTACAGCCCGAAAATACGTCTTGAGCGACTGATCTATCGCGGCATTCGCGAGGCGTCCAATGCGGCAAAGGGCGTGGAAGAGCGTGAGCGGGCACGCCGCGTAGCGGATCTTCGGCAGACTCTGCGCGACCGGAGCGTGTATGTCGATTACCACCCGATAGTTGTGGCGGAGACGGGGAAGGTGTTTGGTTACGAGTCGCTTGCGCGCGGGGTAATGCGCAGCCTGCGAAGCCCGGAGGTCATGTTCGAAGTCGCGGCCCAGGCTGATCTTGTGTGGGAATTGAGCCGTCTGTGCCGAACCCGCGCTATCGAGGCAATGCCGCAGCATCTCACAGGCGATCAGCTACTCTTTCTGAACGTCGATCCTCACGACTTCTTCGATCCGGAGCTAGATGGCTTCGACGTAGAAGATCCCAAGTGCGTAGTCATCGAGATTACGGAGCGAACCGCCATCAAGGATTATCCCAAGTTTCGCGAGAAGCTGCAGAAGTTTCGCGACCGCGGGTTTCGTTTCGCCGTGGACGACGCGGGGAGCGGGTATGCGGGGCTGGGCTCGATCGCCAACCTCGAACCGGATTTTATCAAGCTGGATATTTCCCTGATCAACTCCATCGACACGAACTTCATCAAGCAGAACCTCGTCGAAACCATGGTTGGCTTTGCTGTCCAGCACGGCGCAAAGGTCATAGCAGAAGGAGTCGAGCGAGCTGAAGAACTCGAAACGGTGAAGCGGCTCGGCGTACACCTCGTGCAGGGATTCTTTCTGCATCGCCCCGGTCAGCTGGGAGTGCGCGCGGCGGCGCAGGCCGTGGGTGCTCCGAGTTAGCTCTCCGGTAGAAACGGGCTTTAAAACCTGCGCCGGTCTGACAAAGTCACCCTATGAGGCGCTCCACGAGCGTAGCCGACCGTTCGGCCGCTCCCAAACCCTCTCGAACCATCGCGGCCGCCACCACTCCAGCGCTTTCCCGCGCGCTATCGTCCGCCAACCATCGCGCGAGATGGGTGATGATCTCCGAGGTGGAGGACGCAGACAGTCCGCCACCTCGCGCAACCAAAGACTTAGCGTCGCGATTGCTGCCATATCGCGGTCCGAATAAAACCGGCACGCCAAACGCCGCGGGCTCGATGACGGAGTGAAGCCCGGCTCTATGGAAACCGCCACCAACAAACGCGCAACTCGCGAGCTTGTACAAATCGCCCAGCACGCCTGTTCGGTCTACCACAATCACTTCGGAGTCATCGGACCCCGCCGCCCCGAGACGAACGTGCGAGATTCCCGCGGCGAGCGCCCAGTGTCTTATTGCCTCAAGATGGGTTTCTGAAGGCTCGTGCGGAGCAATTATGAGCCGAGCCGACGGGAAGGTCTGACGCAACGAGCGCCATGCCTCCAGCAGAGGAGCTTCGTCGGAAGGCCACGTCGATCCAGCTACCAGGGTGGGACGATGGCTCGACAATGCAGACAGGAGCTGGCTTTCGGAGTTGGCAGCCTGAGCCCGCGCCCATACCTGATCGTAGCGCGTATCCCCTGTAACCGTGATGCTGGATCCTCGCACCCCAAGCCGCACCAGGCGCTCCGCATCTCCGTCATCTATCGCTCCAACGGAATCCAGTAGTGCGTACGCATCGCGCAGCAGCGCGGTGCCGGAAGAGCTTTTTCTACTCGAGTCCATCGCCAGCGTGGCACTTATAAGACCCAACCGCACTCCAAGCGTGGACGCCTCCTGGGCGAGAACCGGCCAGACGTCGAGCTTGCTGAACACAAGCGCAGCAGGCGCGAGTGAATGGAGCACTGCCCGGGCGTCAGCGGTGGTGTCGAAAGGGAGATAGTCACAGAAATCGACGGCTAGCGAGTGCGCGAATCCTTCTGCGCTGGGCGAAAAAAAGGTGTAGGCCAGCTGTAAATCGGGGCGACGGCTCCGAAGAATGTCTATCACTGGCCGCGCTTGAAGACCCTCGCCGACAGATGGAGCATGCAGCCACACAAGGCGTCGTTCCGGATCCCGATGTGCGCTCGCCCATCCGGAGTACCGCGCGCGGATGCCGCGCCGCGCTCGCATGGAGCGCAAGGTCTTGGAATTGCCTTGGGGGGCAACCTCGGCGGCGAGACGCGCTATGACTCCAGCGCCATCGTAAGCCATTCTCAAAAGGGAATTCAAGGGCGCGAATGTAAGCGAGCCGCGTACGAAATCCGGAGATTCACTTCGCGCTCAAGCGGCAGTTGCGTCGCGCGGTATTGGCCGTTACGATATAGCATACGCCGCGATTGTGCGGCGTGATTCGCCCACTGTCGAACCCTGCAAACAAGGAGGTGATCCATTGTCTAGTTACAGTCCCGCTTCCGGCTCGTACTGGGCAAGCGATCGCCTGATCGCCGTCCGTTAAACGGGCTTCGGTTTCTGGCGTAACGCCACGAGCCGGACATGGACGAAGGCCGCCAGTGCATTGCGCACCGGCGGCCTTGTTCGTTTACGAAGCCGTTCTGCAGCTTAGGGAGCGCGCGAGGCGGCTGCTGTCGTAAGTGAGTCAATAACCCTGCGGAAGTTTTCGATGGGGTGCGCACCGGAGAGCGTAACTCCCCCAACGAGGAATGTAGGCGTGGAGTTAATGCCGCCCTGAACCGCGCGGTCGTAGTCCGCCTGAATGAGCGGCTGCACTTGCTTTGATGCCATGCACGCGCTCATTGCCGAAGCATCGATGCCGGCTTTGGACGCCATCCGTTCGAAAAGAGGGCCAGGTGTGGCCTCGCTCGCCCACGAAAGTTGTTCGGAGAACAGGGCGTCGTGCATCTCCCAGAATTTTCCCTGCAACCCGGCGCACATCGCTGCCGACGCCGCGGGCCACGCATTCCCATGGCTGGGCAATGGCAGGTTGACGTAGGCAAAGCGCGCCTTACCGCTGTCGATGAACTCGCGCTTCAGCTGACCGTACGTCCTTTCGTGCCACTCCGCGCAGTAGGGACACTGGAAATCGCTTATTTCGACGATCCAGATCGGGGCTGCGGCTCGCCCCTGGATTCTTGCACTGTCGGCGAGTTCCAGCAGAGTGGTAGTCGCGGCCGATCTAGCAACGCCCGTAGAGGGAGCGCTTTCCTTCGTCCCGCTGTTTCCTCGTTCTGCCTCCGTGCTGCTACACGCCAGTGAGATGAAAACCAGCATGAACGCAAGGTGCGCGTCCGCCGACCTCGTGCGCGAACTCATCGGAAATCCGAGAGAATTCGTCGCAGGGCGTTACTGCGCCGGTCGAGTATATAGGTGTGGGAACCCTCACTCTCCAGCGCAGCCGCAAACCCAAGATCACGGGCAAGGCCAACGACGTTCGGCACCGAATTGGAGATGTCGAGCACATACACCCCTTCCGGCCCGCCGGCCACAAAGAGGCGGCGGCCAACAAGCGAAACATCGTAGCTGAAGCGAGCACCTGCCCACGCGCCGGTTTCAACGGGCGCTGACGCGTCTGTCACGTCAAGTATTCGCACTCCGATTTCTCCGAACGCAATGGCTACACGGTCGCTGCTTACGGAAATTCTGCGCGCGCCCATTGGAATGGAAGTGCGGCCCACAAGAGCGAGAGAATCGCCGTCCACGCGATAACCCGCGAGCGAACTATCCGTAGCAGCCCAGAGGAAATCGCGCTCTGAATCGTAGTCCAGGTCGTGCACGGGACTTCCGGCATCGATGCCAGGCCACGATCGCGATGTGTCTGCGTCGAGCGCGACGCTCTCGATACGATTTCCGGAAGCGTAGTATGCGCGCTTCGACGCAGTAGCCACCGCCGCAACCGTTCCCTCCCTCAGCAGGACGCCTCGGCCCTCGGCTGGAGGAAAGACATAAAATCCGGAAAGCGCACCAAGCGCGAGCGCACCCGCCGGCGCGATATCGACGGCCGAAATACCACGAATCCCATTTGCACGGGTAGCTTCCGACCGAAGACGCGTGCCGCTTCGAAAAAGTTGAATTCCCGCAGTGCCACCAACAGCGATCAGACCTCCCCGAGCGGACAGAATGGTCGGCTCGCCGCTGAGCGGCGCCCACACGTCCTCAGGCTTGAGCGGACGTTCGCCGCGATACCGCAGCAAATGCAGCTGATCCATCTCTCGGCCAATCATGTAACCGATCAGGCTGCCCGCCATGACTGTTACAGTCAGCACGCATCCTTGTGATGCGCAACTACCGGGCTGCTCCGCACCCTGTACGGCGACGTAAGAACCGCCGGTGAGTGCCCCCACGCTGGCGCCAATAGCGGTGTACAGCAGGCGCTTCGGCAACCGGCGTTCGGCACGAGCTACTTCCTGCGCTGTGACATACGGCGCTAATGTCGCCAACGTGCCAGACCAGAGGGCGCAAGTGAGAATCCATCGCCTCATCGGTTTCGCACCGTTAGAATTCGCTGACGGCGCGCCGTCCTGCCTCCGACAACATCGGCAACTTCGATCTCCAGTGTATAAGTCCCCGCCGGCGAATCGCCGATCGCAAGCGCGATATAGTCAGGCGCGCGGTCGATGACGTCCGGTGCGATCGTCCGATCGTAGCTGAGAGAGACACGGTCGTCTCCCTTTGCCGTCAATCCGAACGCATCGCCAATACCACCTAGCACCACGTCGATCCCCGATGTTCGCTGAAGCTTGTCGACATGCAGATTGAGCTTGACACGAGCGCGCCCGACTCCGGTCGAGTCCGCTGCAAGCCCGTATGTTTCCCAGTAAATGTGTATAGTATCGTTGCGTACAAAGGCGAGAGTACCGCTTGGCTTGATCAGAAGATCATTTCGGCCTCGCAGCTTGGCTCCCTGTTCCCGGAGGCCAATCTGCCGGGCAACGAGGATGTCGGAGAGGAGAAAAGCGCCCGCTGGAAACGCCTCGATCTTCAAGGGTGCCATCCCGCGGGCGCTCCGACCGCTGACAGCCTGGCGTGCCTCTATGCGATAGAGATACTCGCCCGGGCTCAGCGCACGGTGCCAGCTCCGTTCCGAAACGGCATCAGGTCGATCGAGTCGAACGAGAGCGGAGTCTATAGCGGTTGCCGCTGGTCGGCGATCCGGATGTGACAGAAAAAATCCTGTCTCGAGCGTCGCCTGCGAGACATCAGTATTGGCGAGCAGCTTCGCGACGGGCACATCCGCGAAGAAAGAAACGTCCGCTATCCCGGTCCTGTCGCCGCGGAATCGCGCGACCTGCACCCCGATGGAATCGACCGGCAAGCGAGATCGAAGATTGTCGAATGATACAGGATCGAGGTATCGCGCGTTGGCGGCGTACGCCTGGAAGTCGCCAGCGTAGCGCGCGTAGTTCATGGCGGGTGGACCGACGAACACGAAACGCAGCTTGGTGTCAGGGTAATACCAAATCGTCGTGATGCGCGCCATCGATTCGGAATTGTCGATTTCCTGAGTTTCGGGCGCGATTGTGGCGATTAGCGGTGGCTGTCCGTACCGGATGATTATCTCACCCCTGTCGGTACGCCATCCCCTCGTGCGGAATTCCGGGGAGGTGAAGCGAAGGTCGGCGTAAGTGACGCGCGACAGAAATTCGATGCGCGCCTCATTGGCTGGCGTCAGTCTGAGAGGATCGGCGATGTTCCAGTACAACTCGTCGAATTCTGCGCGCGCGGAGTCTCCCAACATCAGATAGTCTTTCGCCGCATCCCTCCGCAGAATCGTTTCGAGCCCGAGCATTTCCCGGCGTTCTTCAGGCAGCAGCAGGGCGAGAGCGGGTTGGAACATTCGCGCCGCATCGCTATCGCGGTCCAATCGGTGCAGAGCGAGCCCGAGCGCCATTAGGAGGCGCGGCTCATTTGGTAGCCCACGCCGAAGCGCATCTCCTGTCGCTACCACTTCTTCGTAACGTCCTCCTTCGTACAGAAGCCCAAGAAGGCCCAGGGCAGCCCCCAAGTGCGTTGAGTCGGCACGCAACGCGCTCCTGTAAAGATCTTCTGCCTTGCGATAGTTGAGTTCACCCGCTTCCTCGATGACCATCGAACCCTGATCGAAGAAGTCCTTGGTGTAATGCCAGTCGCTTACTGCCCGTTCAGGATCAAAGGTCGACAGCGATCCCAGCGGCATTCTCCGGTTAGCCATCGTCATGTAGCGCCGCTCATGTATCTGCCCCAGCTCCCAGCGGACCTCAGCAACCACTCGTGGATCACCGCGCTTTTCCGCGGCGGAGAGAGCACGCCGGAATAAGCGCTCCGCGTCAAGACGAAGGAATGGCGTCTTTAGCCGAATTCTGCCGAGCTCCATCAAATATCTCGGATTGCCAGGATCCAGGTCCAACGCATCCTTGATGGCGCCACTAGCTGCTCGTCGACGCAGAATGTCGCTCATTCCCAACACCGAGGATCGGGAAAGAAGCACGCCGCGATGGTAGTATGGCTGGGCGTACCGTGGCGCGACCTTGGTGGCTCGCTCCAGCGCCTTGAGCGCGCTGGCAGTGTCACCGGAACGCGCCCTGTCGAGGGCATGCGCCAGGAGTGAATCCGCCTTGCGAATCTGCTGGTCCTGCCCAGAAGCGACGCCACTCACGGCCGCAATCATGGGTATAACGATCGCTACCAGGAACCGAATGCCCGTCATCATCCGAAGCTCCATAATTGTTACCGGACCTTGACGCAGTGCGTTACCAAGCCTATAACTAACCTAACGGCAGAACGTTCGGGAGCCAGCATGAAGGGTTGTTTGATTGATAGGGAACGCGTATATCACACTTCAGTTACGCAGGAGTTCAACGCACGGGTCTTCCGGCCGCATTCAGATTTTCCCTTCGTCCGATCCCACCCAGCGCCCGACACTCCCTTTACGACCGATAAACTAAATCTGGAATTAGTTTAACGCGGATCGTTCGCAGTATCTAACACTTACCACGCTCGCGGGCAAACATCAGTAGAGGAGGAACGGAAGACGCGTCAGGAAGACGCCGATGTCGCACGACTCATTCGAAATGAACTTTGAGACTCGGAGGTTTCACAGTGTTGCATCTATGGTCACGCAGACTGCTCGTACTAGCGGTCGCGCTGATAGCCGCATCCGTTCTTCCCCGCATGGCGGGCGCACAATCCGGGAAGCTCACGGGTGTGGCGACGGACGCGTCGACTGGTCAGCCACTTGAGGGAGTGCAGGTCTTTCTCCCTGGTACGGGTTACGGAAGTATCACCGGTTCAAGCGGACGTTATTTCATCCTCAACGTACCGCCTGGGACCTACCAGGTTTCGGCTCGCCGCATAGGATACGCGACGACCAATACGAACAACGTCCGGATTTTGATCGACGTGACCCGCGAGGTGAATTTTGCCCTCCAGGAAGCGACGGCCACGCTTGCCACCGTGAATGTGCAGGCTGAGTCCCAACCATTAATTGAGCCAGGACAGACCGGCAGTTCAGTCGCCGTCACCGCCGAACAGATACAAGCCCTTCCTGTCACCTCTATCGAGGGCGCGCTAGCGCTGCAGCAGGGCTTTTTACAGGCTCCAACGACGACCGATCTGATTTCGTTGACGGACAGCCGCCGCAATGCACAGAACCCGATCTTCATCCGCGGGGGCCGGGGGGGCGAGACGCTCCTTCTGATCGACGGAATTCCGGTTCAGAACTTTATCTTCGGCGGACCTGCTCTTTCACTTTCTCCACTGGCCGTTTCGCAGCTTGATTTCATCAAGGGCGGCATTTCACCGGAATATGGTAATGCCCTCTCCGGAGTTATCAACGTCGCGACCAAGGAGGGGAGCACCGCTTTAGCGGGCCAGCTCAACTATCAGACCAGCCGGTTAGGCGGCACCATATTCAACAGCGAGAATGATGCGCTGCGAGATTACGGGCTCATCGAAGGCGTTGTGTCAGGCCCCGTACCCGCGACCAGCGACAAGCTTCGCTTCATGGTCACCGGCCGTCAGGAACGGCAGGCGGACGCAGTTTTCGAATTTGATGACGATATCTTCAATCCGAGCAGCAGAACCGTTACCGGTGAGGCACCTCCGGGGCAGGCGAGCATCCGGGATCTGATTCCGGGCTGGCGTGCCTTCGGCTACAACAACACCAGGCAGGTGCTCGGCAAGCTTTCGTACCTGGTGACCCCGACGTCAAGATTTTCGGTAACGCTTCTTGACAATCAGCGCCAACGGAAGCCGTTCGACCCGCAATACCTTTCGGCGGGCGTGGATGCGCTGAACAGTCCGGCAGTTCAGAACGCCGCCGACAGCGTTGCTTTCCAGAACAACCTCATCGGGTCGATTCGCTCTCCTCTGGGCTACGAGCGTCTGGTTCAGAATTCAATCGCTTCGAACCAGCGACTCTACATTGGTAAGTGGGATGGCACATTCTCAGGCCGAACGACCGGCAGAATCATTGGCGGCGTCTTCGAGAATCGCCGACTCACCTGCAACTATTTCCAGGGCGTGTGCCTGCGTGATCAGTTCGGAGATCCAAACTTTTCCGACGATCAGTTTATCGCTCCGCGCAACTCCACCTGCGCTACGCATCCAACGTGCGGGACGGATGCGTTCTTCGGTGGCGAGCAGCTTCGCACCTACGTGGGGCGCACAGACGTAAAGAGTCAGGTGACGGACCACCACGAGCTCTCAGGTGGCGCGCTGTATCAGCGCTATGACTTCAGCGTTGACCTGACGGAAAACGTCGGCACAAACGATGTGAATGTGTATCGCCAGACTTATAGCAACCAGCCATACGACGTCGGTGTGTATCTCAACGACCGTATCGAGTACGACTTCATCACGATCAAGCTCGGCGCGCGCTTTGACTACGGCAAGGTCCCGGGAACGTTTTTCGCCGATCCGCTGGATCCGACCAACGGTACGACGGCAGTGGATGTGTGTAACGACCCGACAAACCCGCGCTTTTTCAACGGCGGCCAAGGCGTGCTTTTCACATCGATTGACGAAAACGGCCAGCGTGTTCAGAACCGCGTTGTTCCTGACACTTCATGGGCGCCGCTCATGGCTGGTGGTGCAAGCCGGTGCGCCGCTGAAGACTTCAGCACGGCGGGACAGATAGCCAGTGTGGACGATTTCGCGTCGGCCAAGGCGCGCAAGCAGTTCAGCCCGCGCATCGGCGTGAGTTTCCCTCTCTCGGCGTCGTCCTCTGTCTTCTTCAACTTTGGCCGTTACTCCCAGAACCCGATTCTCAACAACCTGCTCACGAACACCGGCATTGGCACGCCGCGCGAGGGACTTACCGTTGGTCCGGTCATTGACGTGCCGGGTGAAGGCGGTCCGGGATTGATCGGAAATCCGAATCTCAAGATCGAACAGTCGACGACTTATGAGATTGGGTACAACGCCGAATTCCTCAGACTGTTCGCTATCGGCTTTACGGCGTTCAACAAGAATCAGACGGGGCTCACGGGTGTGCGCCGGGGTGGGGTCAAGCGTGGTCGCTTGGGATTGGAGCAGGTCTTCGACCCCGGCATAACGTACGGCTCGAGCAACACCCCTGCTTACTTCATTCTGGTCAATCAGGATTTCCAGAGCGTTCGCGGGCTCGAGGCGCAGCTTCGGCGGCGAGTCGCGGGTTACTGGGGTTTCGACGTGAACTACAGCTATAGCCGGGCGCGCACCAACGCGTCCGAACCGGAGCGCGAGTTCGAGCGCACGCAGGGGCAGTCCGATCCGCTCAACACTACGGAGGTGCCGAGCGACATCGACCAGGCGCACGTTTTCAATGCTACGCTACGCCTCCGTGTTGCAGACGAGACGCCGAATGTTCGCTACCTGGGACCCCTGCTCAGGAACGTTAATGCCGCCATCACGGCACGAGCAGCGAGCGGATTGCCCTATACTCCAATCGTGGATTTCTTCGGTTTCGGCGCCAGTCAGCTTGCGCGGAATGATGCGAGGGCACCGGGCACGTCCCAGTTCGACTTCCGCTTCTCGAAGGGTGCACGGATAGCAAATATGCTTTATGAAGGATACGTGCAGATGAACAACATCTTCGACAAGAAGAACTGTATTGCGGTGTTCAACTCGACGGGAACCTGCGAGTTTGGCGCCATCGACCAGAGCCGCCGCCGTCAAGGGAACAGTTTGAACCCGGACGCTGCGACTTCTACCTTCGGGGATCGCGCGTACTTCGTGGGCGAGCGCAGGACCATTTTTGGTGGCGTCCGTATCAGTTTCTAGCCAATTCTCCGGGGGCGGCAGCTATGCCGCCCCCGGTGACCATGTAATAAGGAGATTTACTCAATGCGACGACTATTTCGTCGAACCGTTCTGGCGACCATCGCGTGGACAACGTTGGCCCATTTTGACGGGGCAGGTAACACTGGGTGGGCGCAACAGAGCCCACCCATCCGGCTAAACGCCGACGGCGACCCGGACTTCGAGTGGGAACGCAGGAATCGCGGGCGCGGCGGATTCAGGCTTTTCGGCAACGCGGACGTTGCCCGATCGGCGATCAAGTCCCCGGCAAACCGTATTTTCAACCTGGAGAATCGCGGACAGTTCGATGTTGGCCTCGTCGCCTATGGTGACGATGACGATCCCGATCTCGGAGCGTGCTGCTACCCAACACATTTTCGGTATCTGGATTTCTTCTGGGCGACCCCGCCGTCCGAGCGTGCCAAGATCATTCAAGCTGCCGGACCAGCTGGTTCAGGTCTACCGGGCGCCCTCGGAGCAGGCTTCAACATGCGCTCTCAGGTGTCGCAGAACGGAGGCGACAACATGCTTCCCGTAGACGCGACCCTCGGCGCATTCCACAGTGGCAGTGCATCCACGGCCGACCGCTCATGCCTCGATCACGGGCGTAACGGTAACTTCGGCGCCGGGTTCCCGCTGCTCGCCGGATCGGACTGCCCGGTGACCTGGGGTTCGCTCGGCTGGCGCGGGTACGTTCCGATTGCGCAGGAGGTGTTTCTCGCGAAGGCTCGAACGAGCCCATCAGATGATGTTTTTGATTTCTTCAATTATCCGGAAGGCGGGCCGTCGCAGGGTGTTCTGGAGCGACAGTTTGGCTCCTTCCAGACCTACGCGTTCTTCAGCGACTTCTCCCGGGATGACTTGTGCGGTACGCCGACTACTCGCACGTATGGCAATGTAATCAGGCCAGCGGTCCAAGCGTGCCCGGCCGCAAATCCGACCAAACCCGGGTATCCCCTGGGTCTCGAGGTTCGGATAGATGCGTTCCTGTACGGCATACCGGCGCTTCAGGATATCGCCTACTATCAGATCATCGTCGTGAACAAGTCGGACGATCTTTACGGAGTGGGTATCGACTACGATTCGCTGTATATGGGCCTCGTGACCGGCTACTTCGGCACCGGCCAGGAGAATCAGGTCTACTACCGCCCTGAGCTCGGTGCCGTGATCTCGACAGGCGCGTGCATTCAGAGGACTGGCCCTCGCGGTCTTTGCAATGGCGGCAGGAACGTAGCTGAGTTTAGCACTTCGCGTCTCACGCAAGCCAGCCGCGGAGAACCCTATCAGCAGGGAACGCAGGCGATGGTGATTCTCAAGAGCCCAATAGGCGATTTACGCAACAAGCTCTTCAGCGCGCCAACTTCGCCTTTTTTCAATCTCGCCGGCATTCCGGCTACTGTTCTCGACGACACGATCACGTTCAATCACGCGCATATGTGCGGATTCCGCGCTTGCGCGGGCACGGTATACTCGACCAGCGAGCTCAATGCGGATCACATGCAACGCCAGTTCGGTATGGCTTCGTCCACCGAGCGTAACGTGCTCGGTGCGCGGCCGACGAGCGATCCTACCCTGGCTGCCGGAAACTCGCAGGTTGCCTGGCACACGTTCCGATCATACGACTGGCCAGCTCTTCCAGCGATTGGCACCGGTCCGTCCGATTTCCCGCAACGTGGCGGTTTTAACCGTTGGGTGCCCGGGGCCACGGGCACAGTTGGGAAGTGGGACTATAACAATGATGGCATTCAGGATACGCTCTTCCTGGATAGTTGCTCTGGAAAGGCTGGCGGCACGTCGGTTAATACATCCTGCGCGGGCATCTTCTCTGACACGTTACCAAATGGCTTTCTGAACGCGTACGCCAACGTTGGAAGTACGATCAATGTTGGGCCGATCGAATTCAAGGCTGGAGATACAACCTCCTTCGTTATCGCAGTCATGGGCTCCTGTTGCGGTGCCAATGACGCCGATTCGGTCGTGACGATGGGCAAACTCCAAACCGCTATCGATCACTATCTTAACTTTTATCTGGGTCCAGAGGCACTACCCAAGGACACGATTATCGCCGTGGAGGTAATCGGTGGGAACCAGGCGTTCTCGCAGGTGACGCTTCGCTTCACAGAGACCGCCGAGAACTCTATCGATCCCTTCCTTCTGAATGTGGCTGTGAGTACCGCTGCTCCCTCACCCGGGACAGCACAAGCGCGTCTTCTGCAATTGAATCCGTTCCTGGCCGACAGCCTCCGAGCGCTCGGTTTGCGCTTCGGTACGCAGGATACGACGGGACTTACGGCTGTCGGAAACTTCGACAGGTTATTCATATTCAAGTCTTGCGATGGCGGCAATACGTTTACGACGTCCGCGAACTGCGAACCATCCCCGGCTACTGGTGGACCGTTTGCAGCGCTCGGATTTCTGCCGTATGCTACCCTCGAACGCGATGCTACCACCGGGGGGATTCCCAACAGCTTTACTGATCCGAATGTCAACGGCGGCTTCACGTATACGTACGTCGTAGTCGGATCAACTCGCGGTGCGGCTTTCAACCTGCAGACCGGTAGCGAGGTCGCTCAGGTCGTCAACAGCCTGGGGGATACGGTGTTCGTCTGTACGCTGGACTGCACTGTGGAGCGCATCGAGTTCGCGCCGCAACTCTTCAACGCGCTCGCGACATCAGGTCCTAACGTCGCCACGGTGTACGTGCCCGCCTCACTTCCGGCGGGATCACCGCGAACGGCGGTAACGGTTCAGACAGTTGCCGGTCCGGTGCCGGCCGGACGGTTAATAGTGACCACGGCGAGAAGCCGGCCGCTGGCCGGCGATTTCCGGGTGACATTCTATGATAGCGTTCTCGTAACCGTACGAGACTCGCTGGATGTCGACGCCAGAGCGCGGCTGGCGACTGTTACCACTGTGGAAGGATTTCAGGGTGCAGCCAGTGTATTCCTCGAGTCGTCAATTGCTCTGGGTGGCATTGGACTTAACGGCGGTACAGTCGTGAGTAACACCATAACGCCAGTCATTTCGGGAGGCCGGCAAGTCGGCAATCAGCGAACGACCACGTTGGCGTTTAGAGGATTGACCGGCATCCTCACTCGGGGTAACGAGCCATTTCTCGTAACAAGGGATTTCACCGCGAACGCTACTCCGGAGTCTTTTTTCAGCTCCACCGCATTCCCTGGCTTTACGATCGGCTTTCAGCAGGTCAGCGATCGCGCATTCAACACAGCGCGTGGCGAGGTATTCACTGGACCCGATGGCAGGGTGCTCGGGCCGCTCGCGATACCGTTCGCACGCGTCAATGTGACCGGGTCGTTGATACAAACTGCGGGACAGGGTGGTCTGTACGAGATCACCTACGGCGACAAGTTGTTCGGTCCTGCAGAACCATTCCGCCTCGACTTGGCAAATCCGCAGGCCACTCGCGACGCTGTAGTCGCGTCGCTCAATGCGCGCGCGGTACTTCAGACTGGGGTGGCCGACTCGGCGACCGCGGCTGCAATTGGGGGAGGTGTCACCGCCAGCCAGCTCGTGGCGGTCAAGCTGCCGTTCGAGATTCGAAATGCTTCGTTTGGTGACCGGCCGGTGATTGTGGCAATGCGCAGACGTACGAACAACAACATCCTGCTCGGCTCCGGCCAGGATACGATCACCGTCACCGTGCCGGAGGATGTATGGATTCCGGGCGATCGTCTCATTTTGCTTGAAGACATCGGAACTTCACCCGTGCGGAGGGTGACGTTCAATCCCTTCATCATCGAGTGTCCGGTATCACCCGGCACACGCCCGAGCTGTAACCCCGTTGCGCTTTCAACGCCCGGAGCGACTGGTTTTGTGCCGACGCTGGCCGGAACCGTACAGTCCGTACTCTTTAATCCCGTTCTGGCGGTAGGGCAGGAGTTCGGCTTCACGATTGCGCCGCAACCCACGGGTACTGAATTGGCGGCGATGTGTGCTGAAAATCCGAGTGCGGAAGCCTGCCAGGCTCAGCGAAACAGCATAAAGGACGTACTCGTCGTACCGAACCCCTATGTGGTTTTTACAAACTTTGGGACGGGACTCACACGGCCGCTTCTGTTCACGCATGTCCCTCCGCGTGGCACCGTCCGCATATACACTGTGTCTGGCCAGTTCGTGCAGCAGATTAACTGGGTCGAACAGGATTTGAATGATACGGGCGACCTTGTCTGGAATCTGCAGACCAGAGAGGGCAACACGGTCGCAGCAGGCATGTATCTCTTCATGATCACCGGAAAGGATACGTCTGGGAAAGATCTCGGAAGTCACATGGGCAAGTTCGTAATAATTCGCTAGCCGAGGGCTATAAACATGAATAGAAGACTGATTGCATTAGCCGCTGGCGGGCTAATGATTATTGCCGCGCAGCCGGCCCGTGCTCAGGGCACGGGACCGGGGATCGGGTCGCCGCTCGTACCCACGGGCGAGCAGACCAATTCTCGCGTGGGGACGCGTGGTGCGAACTTCCTCGAGGTTGGGCTCGGCGCTCGGGCCATGGGTATGGCGGGCGCCTACTCCTCTCTTGCGGAGGGTTTATCCGGCCTGTACTGGAATCTTGCCGGCACGGCGGACGTCGACAACTTCGCCGGTGGAATCAACTACGTCGAATTGTACGGCAAGGATGGGCTCGACTACATCTGGGGTGGTGCGCTGCTTCCGATAGGCGGAGGGGTCATCGGCGTACAGGTTGGTCAAATGAGCTCAGGGGATATCAGGCGGACGACCTTCGACTTCCCGGACGGAGGTGACCCAACGGTCGGGGATACCTACGATTTCTCGGGTACGATGGCGGAGCTCTCATATGCCCGGCGGTTAACGGATCGCCTGAATTTTGGTCTCGGAGCAAAGTACGCGACGGAAGGCGTATCCAACGCCAAGGCCAACTGGTACGGAATCGACGTTGGGTTGCGCTTCAAAACAGGTCTTTACGGAACGACGCTCGGAGCCTCGCTTCAGAACGTGGGCGGTTCGGGGCGGTACAGCGGCAATCTTATCACGGCGAATAGCATCGATGAGTTTGCGCCAGGATTGGTGCGCGTAAACTTTCGCACGGAAAACTTCGAGATGCCAACCGTCTTCCGGTTCAGTCTGATGACTGACCTGCTAGGTGGTTCCGAGGCGCTTCTGTCGCAGAACGCTTCGCTCGGCACACTGCGCGCGGTGGGCCAGTTTGATCAGGCGATTGATACCGACTTGCAGGGGACTATTGGTCTGGAATATGGCTGGCGCAACATCGCCTTCCTGCGTGGCGGCAAGCGCTGGATGAACGAGGCGGATTCCGGTTACCAGAATTTCGAGCGCGGGTTCGCCTTTGGGGGCGGTGTGAGAATTCCGGTTGGCGGACGCCACATGGCCTTCGACTACGCCTGGAACGGACAGGGCGAGCTGCCCAACACCAATCACTTCAGCTTCGAAATCGGATTCTAACCGATTGCCGGCGAGGATTGTCTCCCGCCGGCGCTCACAGGAGGAGCAACATGCGTACAGTAGTGCGATCCGCTCTGGCGGGATTGGTGTTGGGCATCGCCACCCCGGCTGCCGGTGCACAGTCTTTCCAGGCGGGCAAATTCACGGTCACGCCGGTGTTCGGCACCATCCGATGGGACGACGCTAGCGCGCTGGCCAACAAACAGGCCAACGAGAGCGGTGTTTTCACGGATAACAAGATCACTCTCACCTATGGATTGACGGCTGATTATCAGATACGGCAACAGTTCGGCGTTGGGTTCTACCTCGAAGCTGCGCGTCCAGAAACGCGTGGCGACTATTTCCCCTCGCTGCTTCTCACTTTTCCGGCGAGCGCCGAGCTGCGTGTAGTCAGCCAGCGGGTAACTGTTTTGATGTACGGTATTCAGGGATCGGTGGGGCACGATTTCGGTCGAATTCGGCCGTACATTTCGGGTGGAGGGGGTGCAGTCACGGTGAACGCAGACCCGCAGCAGTCTGACAGAAATGCCTCATTCACGCACCCGCAGTTTCAGATTGGCGGCGGGCTTGGTTTCCGAATTGGATCGAGGACAGCGTTGCGACTGGATCTTCGCGATTACGTGTTCACCGATTGGGACCGGGATCAACTGTATCCTGTGAACCGGGACTTTCAGAACACACTCTTCCCCGCAGCCAATGGCAATCCGCCTCCCGAAAAAGATACCGTGCACAACTTCCGCATTGCGCTGGGTTTCAGCTTCGTGCCCAGAGCTTCCACTGAGGGCAACGAGCCGGACGAATCACCTGAGGAGTAGCTACAAATGAAGATACAAATACGTCTGTCGTTGGTAGCGGCATTTGTTGCCGTGCTGGCCGGCTGCGAGCGAGGAGATCCCGTATCGGTGGCCGGGAGCGAGGAGGGCGTGGCACAGCTGTTCGCTGGTTCTGCAGCCAATCCGTCGCCATTGCTACCGAGCGGGTCGGCTGTTGTCCGAACGAACATTTCCATAGCCACCACCCCGCGCGATGGGTTTGGAAGGAGGTCGGTGGACAGGCGCGGACGGTACTTTTCGCCTGCGCTCAGACTGTGGTTTTATCCGAAGGACGTTCTTCGCAACTCAAACCCAGCGACTATCGATCCTCGCTTTCCATTTCTCAGGTCGACAACTTCGACTGTGGGGCGAGGCGTTTTTATCATCCCACCGCCGTCGACTTTTGCGGGAGCCGACTTCTATGAAGTTTGGACCGAAGGCGCTCTTCAGGGTCTCAAGCCAGCTACCCAACATCAACTTGTGCTGGTACAGTATCGCCTTACAATAAACGGCACTCTGGATCAACGCGAGAGGCTGTTGAGCGGCACGGTGACCCAGCCAGATTCGTTGTTTGTTGCGAGCGGTACATTACGGTCGACCAATACTGACTGGACGGGTGCCGCGCCGGCGGGCTGCGCTGCGTTCCCTGGGCCGAACACCAATCCGTACGTCGTCGGCACGGAGGTCAGCAGCGGCGGTGGCGTGCTCGAGTTCGACAAATGCTTTACCCCGGGTGGAGTGCTTTTCACTCTCGCCGAAGGTGAGCGTCAGGATAAGTCTCCAGTCGGGCGAAATGATGACGTTGCTTATTCTCTGCCAAACTTCAATTACATCGAGGTGTGGGAAGGTGCTTACGGGACGGGAACTCCCGTGGCACGCATTCAAATAGCGCAGGATCTCGATGCAGCTGGGCAGCCGGTGGCGAACGCCTTTGCCCCCTTCCCCGCGCCGAATACGCGGTTCTTCAACGCAACTGCCTCACCCAACCTGACGGCAACGTCAGGGCAAATCGCTCCGCCAGCGCCCGATCAGGCACCCAGCTTCCCATTGTCGCAGACCGCGTTAGGAGCGCTTCCGGGCGCGGTGGGTCCACCGGATTCGGTCACCGTCACCTTGAACAACCTGCAGGCGCTGACGGGCGCGGTGTACAAGGCCTTTTACGTCAACCCTACCACCAATGCGGCAAGGCCTGCCATAGGGCGTTTTGTGCGCAGAGTCGGGACCACGACAGCGGATTCAGCCGACAACACGTCCACCTTCAACGGGGGGCCGGGTACGATCACGTTCGTCACCCGTCCGTATGGGCAGATTGGCGCTCCCGACGTATCGGACTCATTGAGCGTTCTTGTCATCAGCATCGTGAGCGATGCGGCCGCTACGCAACCTTCTTCTGCTCAGCCATTTTTTACCAACGTGATCAAGACGATTGGGGGGACGGTTGGCGGCGCTCTGCAGTTCGGCGCGTTCAATCTCAACAATGAGCTGGATCCTGGCCTTTTCCGCGCACAAGGCCAACTTGCAGGCGGCGTGATCGGTGACACGGTGCTCGTACTGGTCGACTCGATCATAGACGGTGTGTCCACCAAAGTTCGTGCGGCACAATTCGTCGGTAGTCGCATAGAGGTTCGATTCACCGGCCTGCAGCGTCCACCGAGTGGTTACAGGTACGCCGGATTTCTGTGCGGATCAGCCAACGAATTATGTAGTGTGACCGATCCTACAACGGTTTTTCTGAATCTGGGAGGGCTGGAAGGACCAGGGGGCTCGTCGCTGGATGATGCGGATTTAGCGCCCAACAGCGCCAATCTCTCTTCCACGCGCATTCTGGAAGCAAGGCTTTCGTACGACGTTGCCACCGAAGGTTCCACGGGCGATACGATCTGCGATTATGACCGCTTCCGATTGGCTTTGGTACCGATCGCAGGTGACGACCTACCCCTAGCGTATATTTTTGATACGCTGCTTCCAACCTTGGTTAGAACGGCGCGAAGCTGTAGGTAAAGCTTTCTAACGCAAGCACGCAAAGATCGGCCGAAGCGGGGTAGGTGATTCCTACCCCGTTTCGCATCCGGTCACCGAATCGTCGTTAACGGCTATCGCACGTGCGGGCTTTAGAAGTGTGCGATGAGATGCGAGCGGGAGTCGTCTAAATTCGCTGCGTGAATGATGCGAATCTTATTCTCTGCAGACGTGTAATCACACCACGCGTTGTGAACAGGGCACATCTCTTGCACCCCCTGTTTGACCATTGTGGATTCGCTCGCTAATTTGCGCCGCCGAAAGGGATAAGCGCGAGTTGTGGCCCGTTGAAACTCGCGCATGAATCACGAAATTCAGGTACTCGTTCACCATTGCGTCTTTTTGGAGGTCTCATGCGCACGATCCCGCTGGGTGGCGCTCTCGTTTTCGGCGTCCTCACAGCTTCGCTAACCGGTACCTCCGCGCTCTTGGCGCAGGGAGGAAATCCGTACCCGGCGACGTTACAGTTCGGCACAGGCCTCATCAATACTCCAGTCGCCTGGATCTCTCCGAACAACGCCGACGTGTGGTTGCAGACTTCCGGAAAAGGAATTCCGTACTACGTCGATGTGTCCGAGATGAATTTCGCGACCAAGGTCAATTCCAACATATCGCTGGAAACGCACTGGCTCGGGCGCTTCTCGGTGGGAGTGTCCGCCTACAGTCAAAATCCAGAATACGGGTTTTTCGGGCAAGCACTGCTTGTAAAGCCCGGGCAGTTCGCCTTTCTGCCTGCCTTGGCAGTGGGTGTCAGGAATGTAGGCAAGTACGACAACGAGGATCGTCTTCTTGTAGCTCACGACATCGAGCTGCAGGGCACTGGTTACGAGGAAGTTGTCGCGGGTTACGCTGACGGGTTCAAAACATCTCCGACTGTGTACGGAGTTGCCACACAGAATTTTCAACTTGGCGGTGCTGAGGCTGGGGTGAGCGTGGGGTACGGCAATGGGCTGTTCAGTGACGATGGCGACCTGGGGAGCGCGTACAACGAAAAGGGGCAGATCGCGTCGGGCCTTTTTCTTGGTACCCGCTTCGTTTTCCACCCGTCCTTGAACACCACTCTCAGCCTGCTTGGCGAGAACGACGGTTGGGACTGGAATGCCGGGATCGTGGGAGACTATAGAGGCATTTCTGTTGGCGTGTACGGCACGGAGTTGGAGGAGGGTGGCAAGGACTGCACTACGAATGAGCGCGGCCTGTGTCGTGTGTACAACTACGCGAAGCTGAACGTCTCTCTGGGCTACAACGGCAACATTGTCGACATCTCGCGGGGTGTGATTCTCCGCGGGCGCGTGACCGATCTTACTCGTGAGCAGCAGCGGTTGCGTGCTGAAATCACGGCGCGCGAGCGCCGGATTCGCCGCCTAGAGGCCGAGTTGCGCCGCGCCCAAGCGGGAGAGTTGGCAGAGATCGCACGCAGGCGCCAGGAGCTGGAACGACAGATCACCGACGAGCGCGAGGCCATCAAGCGCGCAGTCGAGAGGCTCGAGCAACTAGAGAGGGGACGCCCGCCGGCGACCCCACCGTCCAATCCGCCGGAGTCGAGCGGGATTACACCGCCTTCGTACTAAGAGGAACGAAACCGATGTTGACATTGGGTTGTCGCACCGCGAGTGTCCTCGCCGCTTTAATGCTCGGCGCTGTAGCGAGCAAAGCTGCCGCGCAGCAGACATATCCGCAGACGCTGTACTGGGGAGCAGGGCTAGTCGACATCCCGGTCGCGTGGGTTGCGCCGCTGACGGGTGACTTCGCGCTCAACTACTCTCTCAAGAGGTTCGAGCGCGGCGATGCGAACACGAAGATAAATTACGATGACCAGGCGAATTCCCAGCTCACATTTTCCATGTCCGCGTTCGGACGCGTGGAGGCTGGTATAGCGTTTTTTTCCGCGAATCCGGAATACGGGTTTTTCGGCCAGGGATTGATCCTGAATGAGGAGTCCTTCAGGCAGCGTGGAGGAGCCGCGCGGTGGATTCCGAGCGTCGCGGTGGGAGTACGGAACGTCGGGCCGTTCAAGCGAATAGACCGATTTGGTGCGGGTTATGACCTTTTGCCTCCCGAAGAGGGGTCGCCAAACTATCGGCACGTCGCCGACGACCTGCATCGTGGATTCGACACGCAGAACACGGTCTATGGGGTTGTGACAAAGGGATTTTCGCTTGCCGAGATTCGATCCGGTTGGCCGAACGTCGATCTCAGCGCTTCAGTGGGATACGGCAATGGCTTGTTCGAGGATGACAACGACCTTGGCGATCTTTACTCCAAGCGTTCAACTGGCGGTTTATTTGGCGGGCTCAAGGTCGATTTCCAGCCGGCGCGTCTTACCACGATATCTCTAATGGCTGAACACAACGCCTGGGATGTCAACATCGGCGGATCCGTCGATTATCGCGGAATTCGTGGCGGAGTGTATCTGACCGAAATCGGTGGAGGTTCGGCTGACCGCACTGATACAACGGGCGCAGGCATTCTGTACAATTACAGCAAGGTCGCGTTCACGCTTGGTTTCCAGAGCAATATCTTCGCGTTGTTGCGCGGTGATTTCCTGCGCGGCCGCGTGGCCGAGCTGGAGCGCCGTCGCGAAGCGCTACTCGCGGAAATCAATGGCCGGCAGCAGCGCATCACGGCGCTCGAACTCGAGATCAACCAGTACGAGGCGCAGAATCTGCTGGAACTCGAGCAACAGCGCGCTGAAGCCGAAGCGCAGCTGCGCGAGGAGCGCGAAGCGCTCAGGCGACTCGAAGAGCGGTTAAAAGTTCTGGAAGGCCAGCAACCGACGCCGCCGCGCCCGCCCTCCAGGTGATCTGAGTTAAAGACTTTCACGCGAGATAAGAATGAATCGAATTTGGTGGGCGTTTTTCGCCCTGTCGGCGACCATCTCGTCAACGGCAACGGCTCAGCGGCCACAATCCAGCGACCAACAGCAGGCTTACGAGCGCAGACGGGCGGAGCTTACCAAAGAGGTGGAGGAGACTCAACGTCGCCTCGGCGACCTCCGGTCGCAGCGCGTGACGCTGCAAGCGCGACTCGAGAATGCCATTGCTCAGGACATGCAATCCCGCTCTCAGCGTCTCATCATGAGCAACGAATTGAATGCTCTCCAGCAGCTCGATTCAATGCTTGTGGCAGCACAGGAAAATCTGCTTTCACAGCGTGAACGGTTTCGTGCGCTTGGCGACGCGGTTCGGCGCCGGACGGGTGCGGTGCTAGTGGTAATGCTGAGGGCTGATTCGTCTGGTGCTCAGACGCTTGGAGCAACCGAGCTAATGATAGACAACGGTGCGGCCGCTACGCGCACGTACTCTGGTGAGGCAAATGCGGCACTGCAAATTGGCGCAGTCGATCAGCTGTACCGGTCCGAAGTGCTTCCCACCGATCACACCGTGCGGTTGCAAGTTACCGTCAACGGTCAGCCATTAACGCAGAGCGTCACCGTTAAGGCTCAGGGTGAAACGGTCACATACGTGCAGTTCGCGGTGCGGAATGGGCAGCTCATGCCGATGACGTGGACAAGCCGCGGCACAACTCCCTTCTGAGTTAATGCTTCGTGGCAATCATTAGTAGGCTTCCAGGGCTGTTACTGCTCGCTGCTATCGCTGTGCCGATTTCGGCGCAGGTACCAGCAGACACGATGCGTCGGCCCGGGGCGGCAGACAGTGTACGTTCGGCGGTGCCCGACAGTGCTATGACACCGATGGCAGATCAGAGCCGCGGTGTCGATGCGGAAGTGCGCGCCGGCCTGTTCGATCTGATAGCAGATCGGCCCCTGGTCGCCCTGAGCCGGCTTGAGTGGCTTCGCGGCTCTCCTGTTGCGTTAACCACCGAAGCAGCACCCGGTGCGTTTCTGGGAAGGCAGGATGTCCTATTCCTGTTGGCGCAATCGTACTACCGCCTGGGAATGACGGAATCCTTTACGTCCGTAGCGCAGCCGCTTCTTGGTGGCGCTGCGAGCGCCAGATACGCTTCATTGCTTCGGCTTCAACTGATGATTGCGGCTTACCGCCGAGGCAATTTCACGCAAGCATTGACCTTGGCGGGAAGCGTCGAGGGGAACGACCGTGCGCTGGCTTCGCTGGTTTCGGGATTGGCTAACTATTCAGCAAGGAACTATCAGGGAGCGCGTTCAGCTTTTGAAGTTGCCCGGGCGGCGGGTGGACCGTACAGCGGGTATGCGCGCTACATGGCTGCCTTGGCGCTCATGGCTGGTGATACTACGCAGAGCCAGGCCGCTGCCGATGAGTTGCGGGCGCTCGGGACGGACACCCAGGGCGAGATTGCCGCTCAGGCCAATCTTACGGCCGCAAGGATCGCCTATCAACGTGGCGATTTTCCCGCTGCGAGCAATCTGGCCGCTTCTGTCACCGCAGGCGATCTGGCAGCACCGGCTCTTCTAACGCGCGGTTGGGCTCTGTACAAATCGAGCCAATGGGACGCGGCCGCAACTGCGTTTCGGGATTTTGCATCGCGTTACCCGCAGCTTCCGGAACGCGACGAAGCAAGACTCATGGCTGGCCAGGTCCTGTTGCAGAACGGGCGTATCGATGAAGCTGGACAATATTTTCAGAGCATAGCGGATTCGATTTCTTCGGAGGTTGCGTCGCTCCAGTCCAGCGCCTCGTCAACAATGGCCCAGACTGCAAGGGCGCTGGTAGCTGCGCGCGCGGCGGGTCTGCTTTTCGTCGATGACCCTGCTTCAGGAAAGACGCTGGTTCTTCCGGATGCGATTGGTGACATCTCCGCCCTTGCCAGCGCGATGGGCGTTACGACGCAAGGCTCGAGTACTCTAGCAGTGGCACCGGCATTACGGGTTGTGTCGTTGCGAGATGTAGACGCGCGCGTCAATGCGTTGGGCGGGCAAATTGGCGCTGGGTTCCCAATGCGTCTGATGTATCTGGATGTTACTGCGACGCCGGAACGCGGTGGGCTCACTCAGCGTACGCAGTCGCTTCGACAGGCGGATGTGGCGGTATCCATCGCCCAGTTCCGGCTGCAGGAAGCTCTTGATGCTCAGGTTGCAAAAATCGCGTTGATACAACGCCTTCAACAGATTCTCGCAGAAGAGAGAACTCGCCTCGAAGCGCTCGGCATTCGGCTGGCCGCAACGCGAGATACGCTGGCGAGGCTTTCGGCCACAATCGCCGAAAACCAGGCGAGCCTGAAAGATCTCATGCGCGGCTCCGCCGAATCCATGCGGTTATTGGCGGCAGAAAATCAAGCACGGCTGGACAGTCTTCGCGGGTCGTTGGGCACGGTACTCGCCGCTGATGACGTGGCTGTTCTTGGAATCGAATCGCAGACTGCCAACCTGTATCGTCAGATGGCTGAGACAGTAGTCGCCAACCTGGACGCTACTTTCGCTCGGCACCCGGTATTGCGGCTTCAGGATAGTGTACGCCTGCATGCGGAGCGGACGCAGTCGCTCATAGCTGAAACGCAGGGACTCATTACTTCGACTTCTCAGATTCTGGGTGAGGAGCTGACGCGCCTGCAGGGAGGCGAGTCGGATCAGGTGCGATCAATGCGGTCAGCGGTCGCTACCGCCGAAGGGCTGCGCACGGCCGCGGAGACGCAGCTTGTCTCAGCGGTTGAGGGAGAGCTGCGCGCGCGTTCTACGCAGCTGCTTGCGATCATGCGTCACGATGGTGAGGCGGCGGTATTCGGTGCAGCCAGTGCGTCGTTCTTCAAGGCGGTTGGTACGACGGCAGGCACTGCCCGGCCACCTGGCGGCACCGGAGCGTCTGAGGGGGGTACAGCAGAGTCGACCCAATTGTCCGTCCCTGCTACTACTCAGACAACATCCAGCACGCCTCCCTCGCCACGATAGCGAAATTATGAAGCATATCGCTGCACGACTGATTCTTACCGCGGCATTCACCGCCGGCGGCCATAATGTACTGGCACAGGACGCTCGACTTGCTGCCTCGGCTGGCGTGCCAATCGCCGCAGAGCCGGCGCGCGATTCCGCTATCGCGAAACTCACGGCATTTCTGGGACAGTATCCAGCGAGCTCTCTCCGACCCAACGCGCTCTTTCAGCTTGGGGAGCTGCTCGTAAGAAAGGCCGACGATGATTTCGCGGTAGCCCAGAGAGCCGTTTCGGGTGATTCCACGCGAGCAGCGGATGCTCCTATCAGGCCATCGTATGAAGGCGCGATCGCGCGGTATGAGGAGCTGGTGCAGAGGTACCCGAATTTCAACCAGATCGGGGCCGCCGCGTACACCCTGGGTACTCTGTATTTCCGCGTTCAGCGGTACACAGATGCGACGCGGATGTTTGAGATTGTGACAACGCGTGACTCGGCGGCTGTGTCCACCGAGTTGCGCTCCGAGGCATTCTTCCGCCTTGGCGACGCCTATTTCGAGGTCGCCTC
>JACDCM010000518.1 GCA_013817545.1 Gemmatimonadaceae bacterium
GGCGCGAGCACCGCGGCAGCCTCCTGGAATCGATCCAGACGCCTGAGCGTCATGTAAAGCCAGTTCGTCGTGGCGACCAGCATATCCGGGTTGGTTGAGACTTTCATCGCCTCGCGATACGCCTCGAGTGCGCGTTCGAAGTCCCCCTTCAGATAGTGCGCGAGACCAAGATGATACCAGATGTTCGACTGCAGAGTGCTCGTGGGAATATTGCGAGCGTTGGGCAATCCATCGGGCTCGATTTCGTCCGGCTTTCCCTTGATCAGCTCAGCTGCGCGGTTGAAATCCGCTATCGCATCGTCGAACTGTCGAACGGTGAGGTAACGATGCCCGCGATGCCGGTACAGCCTCGCATCCGTTGGGTGCTTTGCAATGCCTTCCGTAAAGACCTTGATGGATTCGCGATACTGGCCCAGATAAGCATTGCGCCGACCGAGCCATATTATCGCCTCGGCATCGTTTGGACTTGCATCGAATGCAATCCGCGCCTCGGACAGACGCCGCTCGTAGCTGGCGCGTGTTTCCGCTGAAAGGCTGGGCGCGTACAGGGGTTTCTTCAGCAGCGACATCGCCTCTGCGCCAGCTGGAAGCGCGGTGGACGACGCAGGGTTGCTGCCGCGTGACGCGCAACCAACTACGAGAACCGAGCCAAGAAGAAGCCGAATCAGCTTCATCGCATTTTGCCCTCCCGGAGGCGCTTCTGGCGTTAATCACTTCGTTTCGAGGAGAAAGAAGATATTCGGCGTTCAATGGCTGCGCGACGGTTGCGGGCAACTTCCGCCATCGTCATCAGGGAAAGACCAGAACTCACGAGCGCCATTCGTGACACGTATCACAATGTCGCACACGGAGTTGTCTCGGAGAATCCTGGCACGATTTCAATAGTGGGCACCGCGGGACAAGAGCCGTGTACCTTACATCGGAAGTTGGCTCGTCGCGGCATAACCTGAAGCGCAAAGGCGAATATGGCCGTACACCTGCACGTTTTTCCCACCGCCGTAATGCTGTTCGTGATTACGACAACGGCACTTTCCCAGCAAAGCGGATCCGGGACGTCGGATCCCCGCGACGCTCGCAATGTTGCTGCTGCGGATAGCGGGTCGGTTGCGACGCAACGAACCAGTCGGCCGATCCCCAGGATCGACGTATCCTACGACCGCGAGTTCGATCGGACGATTTTTCGGGTCAGCGTCCCTTCAGTGTCACCAGGCACCGAGCTTTCCGTCACAGCGAAGCAGCCTGGGCGCGGCACTGTGATTCCGGCCGACAGTGTCGGTCTGTTTCTCACTCACGCTGGCTCCGTGCGGAAGTTTCGCAAAGGCGACGATCTCAATTTGCTGATCGACGGCAGATCATTCGTTATAATCGAGAATCTGGACGTAAGTGTGTCGAAAGTGGGCGGAGTGTACGTTGAGCAGGCGTCCGCGGAGGTATCTCTCGCAGACTTCGTTGCAATCGCCAACGCCACCACCGCCAACGCCAAGTTCGGCAAATTCAGCTTCTGGCTTGCTGGAGGACAGCTCGACGCGCTCCGCGCTTTTGCGATCCGCGTGGGAGTGGTGCCAGCTCGTTCGCGCTAAGCGTCAGTCGTCCATTGTGGTTCGCCGCTCAGAAGCGTGAGTGTTGAATCACTTACTGACCCTTGGATTGCATGAGTACGGCAGCATTCAAGCAAAAGCGTGCACCCGTATGGCAGGAGAAAATGGACAGGAAGCAAGGATCGATGAGAACAGTTCCTGATTCCCCTCGGCTCCATCCTGTAATTCCTCTATTGCAGTTTGCCTTTCTCGTCGCATTCACTGCCTGCGTGCCGCCATCTCCTGAGGTGGGCGTTCTGCCACGGCAAGAGTCGCCGTCGCCTCTGACGGATTCCTCCCCGCCTTTCCATTCACCTTCCCCACTCGATCGTGAAATAATCAACGTGCGCTCGCGGCTTCTCATTGTCCCCGTCGCCGGTGTTTCGCCCGATCAGATCCCCGATAGCTACCTCGCGAAAAGGGGATCCCGGACGCATAACGCGATCGACATTCTCGCGCCCCGCGGAACGCCGGTTCTCTCCGCCGACGAGGGCCGCGTCCTCAAACTTCGCTCCAACGCGTTAGGGGGAATTACTGTTTACGCTACCGATCCCGCTGGCCGCATCGTGTATTATTACGCGCATCTGGAGCGCTACCGCGGTGGTCTTGCCGAAGGTGCGCCTCTGGGCAAGGGCGACACCATAGGTTACGTGGGAACAACGGGGAATGCGCCGCCCGGCGTACCGCACCTGCACTTTCAAGTGACCGTAATGCACGTTGAAGGAAAGTACTGGGCTGGAACTCCAATAGATCCGCGGCCGTTCACAACTCCCGCGCGGTCATCGGGTCGGTGATGCTGTCCGGGAAGCGGCGCGCGCAACTCCGCTCCGAGGCGCACCATCTACAGGCCAGCGTGCACCTAGGGCAATCGGGTGTTACTCCAGCTTTCATGAAATCCCTGGACGATGCGATACGCACACATGAGCTTGTAAAGGTTCAGTTGGGGAAGCAGACGGACCTATCCGCGCGGGATGCGGCTGGTCTTCTCGCAAAGACGACGAGATCTGCCGTCGTGCAGGTGATCGGGAAAACGGTCACGCTGTACAGGGAGAACCCGGAACTGAGAAAGAAGCGGGAGCGGCGCGCGGCCGAGGATACCTGACGCTCGCTGGGCACTATGGGAGTTCTAACGGGCGGGGACGACGGCGAAAGCGGAAGACAATCTC
>JACDCM010000519.1:0-1955 GCA_013817545.1 Gemmatimonadaceae bacterium
GGCGGATCCACTGCGATAAAGACCCCCACCGGCTCAACGCTGCGTTGGCATGATCGATTTCGACATCAGGGAATTTCTGTCGGAGCTTCGTGATCGGTAGATTCCGAGCGACTCCTTAACGTTACCGATTACGCGCGCGGCGCATGGGTAGCTGGCGAGGGATTGCTTCGATTATTGAAGGCGGGCCTGGGTCGCTTGTGGTTGCGGCGCGATGCCGAGCGCCTTCGATTGCTGCCGGGGTGTAGACCGTTCCACTTTTGATGACCGTCGCGATCTTGCGGATGTCGCCCATGTTCTTTGTCGGGTCGCTTTCGATCAGGATCATGTCGGCGAGTTTCCTGGCCGCAATCTCGCCCCGGGGGCTGGCCCCCTCACCTCGCTGTCCCGAGAAGTCAGTGACAAACCACACCAACCATCCATGATGCCGTATCGTAAGCGGCTTAGGATACACACGGAATCCAGCACAATCTCCGCCCTCCGATCCCATAGCGTCGTCCTTCGAATCCGAATGGCTGTAATATCGCCGCATCGTAAGCCGCTGACGATACCGGCAGATCCAGCACAATCTCCGTGCTCCCAGTCTCGCGCTACCCGCGATATTGGGCGGCGTTTGTGTCGAACAGCGGCGACGATGCCCCGGTGTTGCGAAAGCCCGAGCGGCTTCATAAAATCCTTCGACGAAATCTCGCACGGATGCACCGGCGGAAGGTGCTTGGAACGGGTTGGCGCAACCTCGCTTTTCCTCGTTGTCCTCATTCGGCTGGAACTGGTTGTGACTGTCAATGGCGCCGACGGAATTTTGTGGGAGAAAACGGGTCGACTACTTTTGAACGCCCCCGGGGCGATGTCAGAGTCGCTCTACTTTGCCGGTCCCTATTCGGCGCCGTTTGAGATCACCTCCCCCGACTATACCTGGCTGAAGCAGCACCTGTAAGGACCTTTTGCAAAGCGCTGCAATGATATACCTGAATAACGTATATCATTGAACGTCCGGCATTGGTTCATGGCCGCGCTCTTTATCGGCTGGTTAAAGCCCGATACTCGTTCATAGGTCGGTGGATACCGAGTAAGTGAATTATCGTTTTGCCGATCTCGCCGAAGCCAGGATCTCGTCGAGTCGGTCGTAACTTGCCGAGACGCCGGTTTCCATGCCAGACTTGAGAACCTCGTCGCGCGTCTCGCGGATTTCGTAGCGCGTCGTGACGGACAGGACGGTGCCGTTTTTTTCCGTTAAGGTCCAGGTGTTGAGCGATTCGCCGGCGTACCTCGCTTCATCGAAGAGCTCGGTGTGGACGAGTTTGGCCGGACGCACGATCTCGCGATAGGTGCCGCCCATGCCCATTTCGCGGCCGTCTTCGTTGCGCCAGACATAGCGATACTTGCCGCCGACCTTGAGATCGATCTCGCAGACGGGCATCGACCAGCCAGGCGGGCCAAGGAGCCAGCGTTTGACCAGATCGGGCTTGGTGAGGGCGTCGAAGACGAGGTCGCGTGGCGCATCGAAGACGCGCGTCATGATAATTTCTCGCTGGCCCGAGGGAGCGATTTTGAAGGTGTCACTAAGTTTCATTTGGGGTTCTTTTTTTGCGTTTGGGTTTCACGGACGGGGAAGGTTTCTTCCCAGACTTCATTTCTGCGAGCACGGTATCGAGCCGCTGGAAGTTCGTTTCCCAGATCCGGCGATAGCCTTCCGCCCAACCGGCTACCTGCCGGATGGTTTGCGGCTTCAAGGCGCAGAAATTTTGCCGGCCGTCGCGTCGGCGTTCGATGAGGTGCGCGTTCTCAAGGTAAGCGAGGTGCTTGGAGACAGCCTGCTGAGAAATGGAAAAAGGCTCGGCTAATTCGAGGACCGTGGCTGGCCCGGCGGTGAGACGATCGATGAGCGACCGCCGAGTTGGATCAGACAGGGCCGCGAAAGTTGCGCTTAGTACATCCACAACCATATGGTTGTGGTT
>JACDCM010000519.1:1965-2740 GCA_013817545.1 Gemmatimonadaceae bacterium
GGTCAAGCGCGAGTTTTCAGCTGCCGTTCGTAGGCGGCAGTATCGAAGTAGCCTTGCGAGTTGTGAATCAGGCCTTCGCTATGGAGCCGCCAAAGCTCCAGCCGCTGATCCAAACTCGATTCCCTGCGCCGCCCCGTCCGGTGTCTGTGAGCGTCCAGTGGAACCTTGTTCCGTCGGCGTCTGCAGTGAGCCGGTTCATCGTGACAACCATATCCGGGAAGCAGAAAGCCGCGGGCGATTCCCGCGGGGCTGCTCGTCCGACGGCTGGCGGCCCATCGTTGACGGTAAGCGAAGCGTCTTCGTCAAAGAAAGGAGCTTTCCGGGTTCAGGCTACTCGAAGCGCGCGGGACGCGTCGCGAACTCAGCTAAGTCGTTTCCAGGTATTTCGGATTCCTTCTTTCGTGGTAAGGGCTGGTTCGTTCAGCGGCAGCATGATCGCGTCGTCGGAATATAAAGAGAGCGTCTTGTCCAGATGCTTCGCACCCGGCGGCTTGTGACCATGCGGATCCAGGTCGCGCGAGGATTGCTTAATTGACTTAGTCGTATCTGCGGCCGGACTTGGCCCAGGTGAATGGGGAAGAAGTAGAGTACGCAGGCGTTTGTCTTTATTCCGCGAGCAAGGACCGCTTTAGACTCTGCGGTTTATTCGGTTTCCCGCGTGCCATTGGGGCGACCCCGCGATCAACTGTTTCGACAAATCGAGGTTTTTTCGACAGCTTGGCGTCGATGCATCCTGACCGGCTCCTGAACGTCAGCGACTAGCGCGCGTGGCGCG
>JACDCM010000520.1 GCA_013817545.1 Gemmatimonadaceae bacterium
GTCTCATCACTCATATCGAAGCATGCACAGCGCGTATGTGGAGATCCGCGAGATCTGCGGCTGGCACCGTGGAAGGTGCCCCTTCGAAAAGAGCGCGAGCAGCAGTCGTCTTCGGGAAAGCAATTACATCTCGCAACGAAGCTGCACCAGTCAACATCATGGCAATGCGGTCGAAGCCGAACGCGATGCCCCCATGAGGAGGCGCGCCGGCGCGCAGACCCTCAAGTAAAAATGCAAAGCGCGATTCCGCAGTCGCATCGTCCATTCCGAGGAGACTGAAGATGCGGCTCTGGAGGCGTGGATCGTGTATGCGAATACTGCCACCACCCAATTCCACGCCGTTCAGAACGACATCGTAGGCTAACGCTCGAGCGCGCTCTGGCGCTGTGTCGAGGAGCGCCACGTCATCAGGGTGCGGAGACGTGAAGGGGTGATGCACGAAAGACAGCTGCCCGTTCCTGGCATCGCGCTCGAAGGCGGGAAAATCCGTGACCCATAGAAAACTCAATACGTCAGAGGGGACGAGATTCATCCGTCGTGCTACATCCTGGCGGACACGGTCGAGAGCGGGAGACGACACCGAGTCGCTCGCAGCCACCATGAGACACAGGTCTCCGTCCAGGAGTCCAAGAGCTTCGCGCCCGCGATCACTCACGTATTTGGATGCCTGACCCTCCAGTGCGCCATTCACCTGTTTGATGCGAATCAAGCCTCCGGCGCCTACACTCTTCGCCACAATCTCGATGTCGTCCACCTGTTTCCGCGATAACCCGGCGCCCGAAGGGATACGAATGCCCCGGACTCGGCCGCCCCGCGACAAAACCGCTGACGTGATCGCGAACTCCGAACCGCGGAACGCTTCGCTCGCATCGAATATTTCCAGGTCATATCTCAGATCAGGACGATCGCTTCCGTACTTCTCCACAGCTTCAGCGTATGTCAACCGCCGGAATGGAGTGGATATCTGACGGCCCGCCTCCAGCCAGAGGGCTGCAACCAGACCCTCGGCGACCTCATAGATGTCCTCCGGATCGACAAAGGAAGCCTCTACGTCGATCTGCGTAAATTCGGGCTGCCGATCGGCACGCAGATCCTCGTCCCGAAAGCAGCGAGCAATCTGGAAATACCGGTCGAAGCCCGACACCATGAGGAGTTGCTTGTAAAGCTGAGGCGACTGAGGAAGAGCGTAGAATTCCCCGGGGTGCACGCGGCTCGGTACGAGATAGTCTCTTGCTCCTTCTGGTGTCGGCTTCGTAAGAATAGGCGTTTCTATCTCCAGAAATTCCCGCTCGCTCAGATAGCGCCGCGTTGCTTGAAGCAGGCGATGCCGCAGAATAAGATTTGCCTGCAGTTCCGGTCGGCGCAGATCCAGATATCTGTGCCTGAGCCTCTGTTCCTCCGATGGAAGCTGTTCGCCCTTGCCGCGCGCCACGGGAATAGCTGGGGTCAACGCGGGGCTGGCCAGCCGGAAAGACGTCGCACGTACCTCCACATCGCCGGTCGCGATCTCGGCGTTCCGCTTGTCAGGCGGTCGTTCGACCACCTCTCCATCCACCTGCACGACGTTCTCCGCACCAAGGGAACCCGCGGCCTCGACTAGAGCCGGATCCATATATCGCGGATCGAATGAAACCTGAACCATTCCAGCGCGATCTCGCAGATCTATGAAAACTATACCCCCCAGGTTCCGTCGCCTGTGCACCCAGCCGCCCAACCGCACAGACGTGCCTGCGTCGAAAAGTCTCAACGACCCGCAGAGGTGCGACCTGTTGGTTGTTGAAAAGTGGCTCCGCACCTTCATGCAGTCTGTGCCCGTTGACGCCAGACGTACAACACGACTCCGGCCGTGGCGCCAAATGTATCAGCCACCCAGTCCATCGGATCCGGAGACCGTCCGACAAACTGCTGGTGCCATTCATCCGCCGCTCCGAAGATCGCAATGGAGGTAATCGTCCAGGCGACCGCGGACAATGTGAGATCCTGTGCCCCGACGGCTCTCGCGCCAAGCCATCCGAGCAAGGCATAAAATGTTGCATGGACGATCTTGTCGGCGCCCGGAAATGAAAGCGGCGCAACTACCCCCAGATCGCTGCCCGGAATGGAACTGATGAGAAGTATCACGGCCGCCCAGGCAATGGGCGGCACCCAGCGCCGGTTGGTCACGAAGCCTCGGCTGCCCGGATGACCCGCAGAAAAGCATCCGCGGACTGAGACGCGACCAGTTCTGCGCGCAACGGCTCCCGCCTCAGCAATCGCGAAATCCGGCCCAGTGCCTTGACGTGGGCTCCTGATGCTGATTCGGGTCCTATAAGAAGGAAAAAGAGGTGTACCGGCTTCCCGTCCAGCGCGTCAAAATCGATTCCGCCAGGCGACACTCCCGCGGCGAGTACCAGCTGATCTGCGTGTGGGATTTTTCCGTGCGGAATGGCGATTCCGCCACCGATACCAGTACTCAATACTCGCTCGCGTTCGTTGACCGACGCGAGAATCGCCGAAGCGCTGGCCGCGTCGCCAGGGTCAGCAACGAGATTCACCAACTCGCGGAGAACATCGGTCTTGGTGCGGCTGCCGAGCGGTACTTTGATCCGTACCGGGGACAGCAGGTCAGAGAGAAGCACACGAACTCCAAAGTCGCATAAGTCGTGAATTGAAATGTAATTGGCGTTCAGCTTCGCGGGAAGCGATTCGCTTGACGCGCTCGGGAGCGTCGCCTAACCTCCAGCAAATGAA
>JACDCM010000521.1 GCA_013817545.1 Gemmatimonadaceae bacterium
CCTGCTTTCCATTGTTTTCCCTTCGGCCCGCATGCCCAGTCCTGTTTGTTGATAGAGCCCGCCCGCCACTGCCAACCCGCCCTCATTGGGTGACGGGCGGAAGGGTGGCGCGAGTGGGTAGCAGCTTCGGGCGCCAACCTACTGCCGGGGTTCAACGTGCCGTCAACAGGTCATCTACACGCAGGAATAGTGGGAGATTTTTGCTCGACAAGCGCAGCGTCTAGATGAAGCCTCACAGCAACCCATACGCGATTCCAAGTGGTCGATGACCCTAATACCGCCACGAATTTTTTACGCGCGATCAGTAACTACGAGGTTCTTGATGCTCCGCCGCTCGAACAGCATCAATGTCATACCCTGACATCAATACCGCACAATCTCCTCATAAGCCCGCCTGAAATCCTCCACCTGCGGCAGAATCGCGTCTTCGAGCTGGGGTGCGTATCCGACGAAAGTATCTGTCGATGCTACGCGTTTTACCGGCGCGTCCAGCCACGCAAAGCACTCGTCGGCGATCGCGGCGGCGATCTCCGCTCCGTATCCCCATGAAAGTGAGTCCTCGTACGCCACGATAACACGCGACGTCTTTTTGACAGATGTGAAGACCGTCTCACGATCCCATGGAGAAAGCGACCGCAGGTCGATGACCTCCACACTTATTCCGGAGTCGGCAATCTGATTCGCGGCCGCGAATGCGCGCTGCACAGTGGCGCCGTAGGTAACCAAAGTGACGTCTGTACCTTCGCGCACCACCCTCGCTTTCCCGAACGGAACCATGAAATTAGGTCCCGGATACTGCGCCTTGTTGTAGGTCTGACGATATAGATGCTTGTGCTCCAGAAAGATCACAGGATCATCGCACCGGATCGCCGTGCGCAGCAATCCGTTCGCGTCCAGCGCCGTCGAAGGACAAACCACCCGAAGTCCCGGGCAGTGCGTGAACAGCGACGCTCCCGTTTGCGAGTGGTAGATCGCGCCGCGGATGTACCCGCCGTACGTGACTCGCACGACAACAGCGGAGCTGAAGGCGTTGTTGGAACGCCAGCGCATCGTCGCGAGCTCGTCACGGATCTGCATGTACGCCGGCCAGATGTAGTCGAAGAACTGTATCTCGACGACTGGCTTGAATCCGCGAGTGCCCAGCCCTATGGCGCGCCCCGCGATATTCGCCTCGGCGAGAGGAGAGTTGTACACGCGCGCTCCTCCGAACTCCTTTTGCAAACCCCACGTCACCTTGAAGACGCCGCCCTTTCCCTTGACTTCGCCGAGGTATTTCTCGCGGCTCACATCGGCGACGTCCTGGCCGAAGACGAGGATCTTCGGGTCGCGCCGCATCTCGTCCTTCATGCACGCATTGAGGAGATCGACCATGGTCGTCTCATTTCCAGAGAACTGCGGGTCGTCCTCCGTGTCGAACTGCTCGCCGGTGGGATCCACATCGGGCGAATACACGGCGTAGTACACCGTGTCGGCGCCGGGCTGAGGCTGAGCGAGCGCGTCGTCCGTCGCCTCCAGCACCAGCGCCTCAACATCATCGTTGATTTTCCTGATTTCGTCCTGGGACGCGTGGCCTTCGCTGACAAGCCATGCGGGAAATACCGTAACCGGATCTCGCGCCGCGTCCGCTTCCCGCTCGGCGGGCGGACGGTACATCGATTCGTCGTCCGATAGCGAATGCGAGTACGGCCTGATTACGTGCGCGTGCACGAGCGCCGGCCCCTTGCGCTTGCGTGCATACGCGACGGCTTTTTTCATCACATCGTAGCTCGCCAGAAAGTCGCAGCCGTCGACTTCCTGAATGAAGAGCCCAGGGAAAGAAGCCACCAGCTTGGAGATCGAGCCGCCAGCCGTGTTTACCTCGACGGGAACGGAGATGGCGTAGCCATTGTCCTCGACCACGTAAACAACCGGGAGCTTGAGATTGCAGGCGGAGTTGAGTGATTCCCAGAATTCGCCCTCGCTCGTCGTGCCGTCCCCTGTGGAGACGTAAACAACTTCGTCGCCCTCGAATCCTTCCGTGATGTTCAACAGAGAGGCGCGCATCGATGCCTCGGCGCAGCCTACAGCCTGAAGAAACTGTGTCCCCGTTGGGGAGGACGACGAGACGATGTTGAGCTTCTTGTGTCCCCAATGACTCGGCATCTGCCTGCCACCGGAATTGGGATCGATCGCCGCACCCACCGCCTCGTAAAGCATTTCGGCGGGAGTCATACCGAGCTGAAGACACAGAGCACGATCGCGGTAGTAAGGATAGAACCAGTCGTAACTCGGCTTGAGCGCCATGCCGGCGGCGGTGAGGATTGCCTCGTGACCCGCGCCAGAAATCTGGAAAAAGATCTTGTTTTGCCGTTTGAGCTGGATCTCCTTGTCGTCCAGCTTGCGCGACAGGTACATGATCCTGTAGGCGTCGAGGAGCTGCTCGCGGCCAAGACCAGCGGCACTTTTGCGCTCGGCGCGGGTTTGCGTTGCCAAATTGAAATCTCCGGGATGGGTTCAGCGGTAACGACGAAAGATAGCGGCGGCCCACACCGCGAAGCTACCGCCGGGGCTCCCCGATCAGCTTCTGAAACTCCGCGCGAACTTGTGCCACCTGATGGGCTAGGGATGGCTCGGCGTTTTCCCTGAGCGCGAGATAATGCGAGTAGGCGCGAATGGCGCCTTCGCGGTCGCCCGTGGCGGCCGCCAGCCGGCCTTCTTCACGCAAGTATGTGGACAGATACTGAGGCAC
>JACDCM010000154.1 GCA_013817545.1 Gemmatimonadaceae bacterium
AGTCGGGATAAGCGTGCGGCATCGGGAAGCCGTCGAATGCCGAAAGAGTTTTCGATGAGATGAAGTGCGCCGATTCATACATCGGTGACTTCCCGCTCTCGAGGTTCCAGATCCCGCCGACATCGCCGTGGCGTTCCAGTACGTCGAACGAGATTCCCGCGCGCGAAAATGCGTGGGCCGTCGCAAGTCCCGAAGGGCCTGCGCCGACAATGCAGTAGCGGTTCGAGCGGTCTTCCATACGGTCAGAATGGCAATGCGGACTACGATGCGCAACGAGTCCGCGTTACCATTCGGGCATGCACGCTCTCGCACGGTTGCCGCGCATGCTCGGGACGCTCGCGGCCTGTGGTGTCGCTGTGCTCCTCTTCGCTTTCCTCCTGGAGCTTGCCGGTTACGACTCGCTTGCCGCGCTCCGAGCTCTCTGGACTGGATCTTTCGGCACCTGGCATGCGCTCTCGTCAGCCACCCTGGTACGAGCCACGCCCCTGATTCTGACGGGCCTGGCGGTTGGCCTCGCCTTCAGGGCCGGCATTTGGAATATCGGTGCCGATGGCCAGCTCGTTATGGGGGCCGCCGCCGCCGCGGCGTGCGCGCTGGCCGCTGGTGATTGGATGGGACGCGCGGCAGTTCCAGCCGCGCTGCTCGCCGGGGCTCTCGCTGGAGCGCTGTGGGCCGCGATCGCGGCGCTTCTTCGCCACAAGGCGGGCGTGTTGGAAGTTATCAGCACCATAATGCTGAACTTCCTGGCGCTCAACGCCGTGTCATATATCGTTCGCGGTCCCTTGCAGGAGCCGCTGCGCATTTATCCGCAAACAGCGTCCATCGCTGCTGACGCCCGGCTGCCAGCGCTCTTTGCGGGAGCGCGTGTTAGCTGGGGACTGATCCTGGCGGTTGCATCAGCATTCGCGCTCTGGTGGTGGCTTACGAGAACCGCAAGCGGATTTCGTGTCCGCATCGCTGGTGCCAATCCGGATGCAGCGCGCGTAGCAGCCAGAATAGATGTAGGCCGCCTGACGACGCGTGTATTTCTCGCCAGCGGAGCCATCGCTGGGCTTGCCGGTGCCATCGAAGTTACGGGAGTAACCTTCGCACTGTACGAAAACATTTCGCCTGGTTACGGCTACACGGCGATCGCGGTCGCATTGCTTGCTCGCCTCAACTTCCTGATGGTTGTCGCGTCAGGGCTTTTCTTCGCCGCACTGGAATCGGGCGGGCTCGCGATGCAGCGGGATGCGGGAGTACCATCGGTCGTGGTATATGTGGTGGAGGGTGCCGTTATTCTGGCGACAATGCTGGCGGCCAGGGGGTGGGGTGTCGGACTGAACTGGCGGCAACGCGGGGGGCCCCCCCCGAACAACGAAGATGCATCGCGATCACCTGCCTCACGTCATCAAATACCTGCCGTTGCCGTCGATTCGTCGCCATGAGCTCACTCGCGGAGTCCTTTCTCGAGGCAAGTATTCGCACCGCGACTCCACTGGCGCTGGCTGCGCTCGGCGAGACTGTGGTGGAGCGAGCGGGGGTCATTAACATCGGACTCGAAGGCGTCATTCTCGCTGGCGCATTCGGTGCGCTCGTGGGTGGATTCCTTCCCCCAGGGCTGCATGCGAACTTCGCGGACGTCCTGGGAAGCTCAGTTGCTGCCGGCTATACGCTCGCTATACTCGCGGGCATTCTGACCGCTGCGATTTTCGCGCTTTTCACCATCTCGCTCAAGGGTGATCAGATCATTACGGGAACGGCCGTCAATCTGCTTGTGCTCGGCATTACGGGAACGCTGTACCGCACTTTGTATGGTGCTGGCGGCGCGGCTCTCTCGATTCAAACGTCAGGATCGGTCGAAATACCCATCCTGTCCGCCATCCCACTCGTTGGCCAGCCGCTGTTTGCCCAGCCATACGCAACCTACGCTCTGTATCTTCTCATTCCCATCATCTGGTGGTACTTGTATCGCACGCACGCCGGACTTGCCCTGCGCGCCGCAGGAGAAAACCCTGAAGCGGCTGCAGTCGTTGGAGTCTCCGTGGTCCGAACCCGCTGGACCGCCATTCTTGTCGGAGGTGCTCTTGGCGGCGCCGCCGGCGGCGCGCTCGTCCTCGCTCAGTCGGGAACTTTTGCGGAGGGAATGTCCGCCGGTCGCGGCTTTATCGCGATAGCAATCGTCGTTCTGGGCCGTTGGCACCCGATAGGCGCGGTGGCCGCGGCCATGCTCTTTGGTGCCGCCAGTGCCATCCAGTTCGTCATTCAAGCGCGCGGGTGGGCTGTCCCGTACCAATTGCCGCTCGCGCTGCCATATTTGCTAACACTCGGTGCCTTGGCCCTGGGGGGCATTCGACTCGGCAGAAGCGGGAACCGCGCAATGCCTGCAGGCGCTCCCGCGGCGCTGGGACGAACTGAATAGCCGAAATCAAGAATACAACCGGTGCTGGGATGCTGCGTTCCCATGACGGTTCACATTCACGCTCACTTTTCTCAGGTCCATGCGTCAATCCATTGTCCTCCGAGCAGCTCCTTCGCTCCGCCAGGCCAAGAGAATTCTGATTAGCCTGCAGCAGATGCTCACGGAGCGCGGTGCGACCGTGGAGCTGGTGGGAAATGACGCGCTTCGCTTCCGCATGCCCTATCCGTGGAACACCCATCGGCTTGGCTGGCTGATACCAGTCACTTCGGGGCGAGCGGAGGTGAGTGCGGGTGGAGGGGGCCCATGGCGCGTACGATATCAGCTCAACTTCTCGATGCTGCGGTATATCTGCATCGCACTCAGCATTGTGTTGGCGATAGTGGGCCGGGAGTGGCCACGGCTTACTCTGCTCAATGGCTTGATCATTCTCTGGCTCGCCTTCTATGCCCTCCTGGCTTCGGTGGCGAGCTCTCGATTCTCGAAGCTGCTGGAAGCGGCCTCCAGTGACATTGTGGAGCGCCGGCAAAGAGCTCGGCCCGAAGCCGGTTCGGCGACAGACTCCGAGCCCGATTCCGGCAGCGATGTACCCAAGACCGACACGGATACCAGGACAGAGCCGAGCGCAGGTTGACCGGCAGCGTTCACGCGCCCGGTAGATCCAGGTCGGGGCGTTGATGTCAGCATTTGAAGTCGTCTCGTTCGCTCTCGCAATCCTAGTTTGCGCCTTTGCCTTGCACGCAGTGTTCCTGGCCCCACGCGAGCTTCGGACAACTCATGCGGAAGTTGTGATTCCCGGGCTTTCACCGGAGTTCGACGGTTACACCATCGTGGTGCTGAGCGACCTCCACCAGGCAACGCTGCCCGGTGTCTCGCACTCTCGCCGCGCCGCTCGCATCGCGCAATCCTTCGACCCCGACCTCATCGCGCTAACCGGCGACTTCGGCGTCTCATTTCACCACTCGGCTGCGGCGTCCGCTCCGTTCTATCGGAGCGGAATGCGTACGCTCGGCCCGGTCATCGCTGATCTCACCGCACGGGACGGCGTTGTCGCTGTTCTGGGAAACCACGATTACTACTACGACGCATCCACTGTCGCGGAGTGGTTGACGTCGCTGCAGGTGAAGGTTCTTGTGAACGACGCCTTCATCGTGGAGCGAAAAGGGGCCCAGCTCGCGATTGCGGGCGTCGACGACACGGTGGAGGGAACTCGCGATTCCGAGGGAGGCTGCGGCGCGATTCCAGCGCAAGTACCGCGGGTGATTCTGGCGCACAATCCGGATGCGATTTTGCACTTCTCGGCGGAGCTACCAGTGTCACTGGTGCTCGCGGGGCACACTCACGGTGGGCAGGTGAATCTGCCATTAGTTGGAGCGCTGGTGCGCCATTCCCGCGTTTGCAGGGCGAGTCATCCGCGTGGATGGGTCCCGAACGACCGCGTGCCGCTGTTTGTGAGTGCAGGAGTGGGGTCTCAGATTCCGTTGCGGTTTCGCTGTCCCCCCGAGGTGGTGGTGGTGCGGCTGAAAAGTATTGTCCCCCAGCCGACGTTTTCCTGAAGATCAGTGCGCGAGTTCCCGCTGGGTGGTTCCCCCTCCATGGTTCCCGGTTCCAGCTGGCGCGTCAGCGGCCGCAGCGAGCGACTGAACACCCACCACGATCTGCCAACCGGACAGCAGTGCGGCTGCTGCGAGCGTGAAACGACTCGTTTCGTCAAAAAAGGCGACGCCAACGAAGCCTGCGAGTGCGGCGAGCCAGGCCAGCCACGCAAGCATTCGTGGCCGCGAACGGTCGCGCCACTCTATCATGCCCAGCACCACAGCGCCGACCGCGATGGTGAAGTTTCCAAGCCTCGCAGCCACAAGCCCGATTGGATGAGTTGCATCGAATAGCGCAGCCATACTCGCGTCGCCATTTTGAAAGAGCTGAGCCATGCGCCATCCGCTTCCAGCCATGAACGAGATATTGAGAGCGCTTATCGCCAACCCGATAGTGATGACACCGAGGGCGGGTGCCAGCGCCCTCGCGCTTCCCGAGGAGTCACGAACCAGCCGCACCCATATTCCCATCATGACAAGCCCGCTTCCGGCCAACATCGCGAAGTGCACCGTTCGCCAGGATGCAGTGGCGGCGATGACCCGGAGCTGCGTAGCGGCGTCCCCCTCGAGCATGGGATGCAGAAACGCTCCCGCTCCGAGGAGAGCGGTGCCGAGGAGAAGGGCGATAGCGAGAACGCGAACGATCGAGGACATTGGACCGAAGAATCTTAGGCGGACACAATTGGCGCGGGAAGCGGGAGGCGGGAGGCGGGAGGAGGGATCGGGAATCGGGAATCGGGAGGAAACAAGGTTCCTGAGTAGGTATTATCGCAGATTATGACTTGAATCACGCTGCTCGTGCCTCGCGGCTTACCTCCAGTGTCTCGACGATTCCCGATTGCCGATTCCCGCTGCGACCGACACTGCGACTCAGCCTATCATGTACAACCCCCTCTTCGAAAAGACTATTGGCCAACTCCGCCCGTGCGACCGTCCATCCCATGCTCCGCCGCGTTTGCCTCATAACTGGAGCCAATCGCGGCTTGGGGCTGGCAACGTCCATCGGTCTCGCCAGGCTCGGCGCCACCGTACTCATGCTCTGCCGCGACGCGGGCCGCGGCGCGCGAGCGCTCGAAAAGGTGCGCCGCGACTCCGGGAACGAGAACGTCAAACTCGTTGTCGCCGACCTCGCCTCGCTTGCTTCGATCCGCCGCGCGGCAGTGGAGATTGCAGAGCGGCATGACGCGCTGCACGTCCTGGTCAACAATGCCGGAGTGAATGTCGCTCGACGCCGCGAAAGTGTGGATGGATTCGAGCTGACGTTCGCCGTCAACCATCTCGCTCCGTTTCTGTTAACGAATCTGCTTGTGCCGTTGCTCAGGGTTGGCGCTCCGGCCAGAATTGTCACCGTGACGTCGAGCTTTGAGCGATTGGGAAGGATTCACTTCGAGAATTTGCAGCTGTTACGCCGTTACAGCGCCACTCGCGCCTACACGCAGTCAAAGCTGGCCAACGCGCTGCACACCTATGAAATCGCGGAGCGACTGCAGGGAACAGGTGTGACGGCCAACTGTGTGCATCCTGGCCTCGTTGCCACCGATCTCATGCGCGACTTTCCTGACTGGCTCCGGTCGCTGTGGGGAAAGCTGCTGCTGACGCCAGAGAAGGGGGCGCGAGCAATTATTAATCTCGCTGTAGCTCCGGATCTGGAGGCCGTGTCCGGCCAGTATTTCAGCCGCATGCGACAAGCGCGGTCGTCGCGTCGCTCGCATGACATTGGCCTGAGGAAACAGCTCTGGCGAATTAGTGCGCAGATGACAGATAGCGGACATCACGACTTACCGCGCTAATCTCGCTGCCTGAACGATCGGCTCACAACGCCGGGCCGACGGCCAGGCACCGCATGTTCGCGGTGCGCTCAACAGCCCGCCGGACTGACGATGCAGGAACGTCAAGCCATGGTGACACCTCAGTCATTGCGAGCCGCGAAGCGGCGCGGCAATCTCCACTCCCGCTGCTTTCTTGCCAGAGCTATTCGCGCTCGCTAGTGTGAGCGATTCGAAAGCCGCGTGGCGCGCGGTTCGCGTCTCTTCGTTCACCACCATTTGTGGAACCTGCCGCTAAACCGCAGACAGCCCGGCGACGCCTTTCGCGCGCCGCCTTCTATATGCACCTCTGGATCGGGGTGATTTTCACTTTCTCGTTGATCGCGATTTCGATCACGGGAATTCTGCTCAATCACAAGCGTGTGCTTGGCCTGATGCCCGCCGTTGAGCACGAGCCGTCAGGGCCGCTCAGTGATGCGCTGACGCTGTCACGTCTGGCCGAAATCGGACTGTCGGCGGTCCCGAACCGGGAGGACGCCTCCAGAACACGTGACATGAGCCGGATCGACCGCATGGATGTCCGCCCGAGAAATGGCTATGCGAAGGTGCGCTTGCGAGACTCTGCATCCACGGAAGTAACTGTCGACCTGAACGATGGCCGGATATTGCACGTAGGACCACGGGGCGATGTGCTCCTCGAGCGCCTGCACTCGGGTGAGGTGTTCGGTGGACGCGGGGTCTTGCTCAGCGATGCCGCCGCTGTTGCGCTGGTCATCGCGCTCATTACGGGCTACTGGCTCTGGCTCGCCCCCAAGCTGTTCAACCGAAATCCGCATGGCACGAGTCGTGACACGCGGGTCAGCGCGAATCCAGGGCAGGAGCCATGACCTCCGGGCTGGCTGCGCTACTCATCGGACTTTTCGCGATCCCATTGGCGCTTCTCTGGGGCGGTCATCGACTGCGGCGGCGAGATAACAGATATCGGGCCGCTTTCTGGGGCGCGCTCATCGGCCACATTGTGGCTTCGACTTTCGCGCTCGTCCTGGGGATGTACCCGGCTACGGAGTGGGCAGCTACGGACTTCTGGCGCGGGTTCGGCGGCTACTGGCTGCCAGTCCTGTTGCCCGTAGTCGGAGCGGCAACAGGAGCGCTGAGGATCCGACCGAAACCGGAACGGATTGGTTGAATCCCGGGGTCTGATAGATGTGGGTCGTAACTCAGCAGCTGATTCGCCCCGCTCGACAGACTTACGCGTGGCTCAACTCGTGAGATACAGGTACAACCCGTACAGCCCGAAGCCAGCGCCTCCGACGATGAGAATGGTGCCAGCATCGTCCCCCGCGATCGCGCCCACGAGGACCGCCGCGCCACCCACGATCATCAACACTTTTGACTGGCTACGTCGCGACGCCGCCATTGCTGAAACCACGGGGCTCGAAGCGGTCTTCGTTTCGGCCGCCGGTTGCGCGGGAACCCAGCGAACCGCCGACGTCGCCGCCGCCAGTGTCGGCCCGGCGGTCGCCACCCTGTCCGAGGCAGCCGGGTTTCCCTGCGCTTCACCAATGGAAGCGAGCGAGAAAAACATCAGGGATGCGAGAACTAACTGCGCGAATTTGCGATCCACTTTTTTTCTCCTGACTGAGATTACAGGTGCTGCACCTGCATTGGGCTCCCAACCTGCAACAAACGCGCTAAGCGATCGGCTCCGTAAGTAGGCAGTATGCCCGATCACCTGGTACCGCGCTGTGACAACCGTGCACCGAACACCGGGCACCGAACACCGCACTCGTGGCGGCTAGAACTCAGAATGTTACTGCATTTCACCCAGTCCGCCCCAGGTAAGCACGCAGAACCGGGGTAACTCTTTTCCGCAATACTGCCCGTTCGATCTCCAGCGCTGTGGTGGAGTCGTATTCTGCAAAGGCACGCACAACGCCCTTCTCTCTCGCCGCGATCGCGACTCCGTCGCGGTACACCACTTTGTTCGTCGCCAGCGCCGGAACCCGCTCTCCTGGCGTCACGATGCCAGCCAGATTGAGTGGATCGGCCGCACTGATTGCGATCAGCTCTCCGCTCGGATCCGCGCGTCGAATGGCGCGAAGCTGGCCTATCGCTTCGGGTAATGCGAACTGCTCTCCAGCGAGGCTCGATACGAACCGTCCCCCCCGAATCTCGCCGCGCGCCTCCAGCCTTCGGTAACAGAGCAGCAGATCCCTCCACGACGCCAGTTTGGTTTCCCGCGCGATCACGCGTTTGCACACGACTCCATACCGGCGCAATAGAACTCTCGCCTGTTCTTCCACCGCTGACTGGTAAGCGGCCTTCGCGGCGGTGTTCTCGCCATCGTCGCGCGCTTCCCTGCCCCGAAGCAGCGACCACCGGCCCGCCGTTTCCACACCGTAAGACACCGTCTTGTGACGGCGACGCGCAGCTGTTCCGAAAGGCTTGCGTTTCTCGGACGGCGTCAAAAGCGCGCGCAGTCCCGTAAAACCGTCCGCCGTCGCCGCTCCCAACGAAACCAGCTCACCCAGAGCCTTCTCCGCCTGGGTTGCCAGTAAACCCGACCCAGCGACCAGCTCCTGGAAGAAGGAAGCACCTCGACGCTCCAACACTCCCAAGACGCTGGAGGCATACTCCGAAAGCGGTGGCAACGAAGCGGCGGAGGCGAGAGTAAGCCACGCGCTGGTATGCTCGCGCAGAAAGAGCGCTATCGGAGTTGACCGGATGAGCGAAGATGAAAAGCGAACACTTTCCTCCGGGCGCGGAGAGACGCGGCCCCAGGCGATGCGGCCCGTGAGACAAAGCGTGTCGAGCAGCCGGGGATCGTAATCCTGGACGCGCGCACTCAGCACGTCGCCTTCCCATGCACCGGCCGCCAGCTCGTAGCCGTCCAGAAGCGTGAGCACCGCACCGAGTCCCTCAAGGCCGATTGCACGCTCTTCAGAAGCTACGCGCTGCCATGCGAACAGGAACCGCATGAAGTCAGCCGTCGACACGGGTTCGATCTCCGCGCGCAAACGATTGAGCGTGTAGCGATGAATGCGGGCGAGGAGACGCCGATCGCACCACTCACGCTCGGTGGTGTCGGAAGTAAAGGAGCCGCGCAGCACCGACCCTTGCGACTCGAGATCGAGCAGTCCTATTTCGACTTCGCCTTCCTCGATACAGAGCAGGCGTGCGAGCACTCTGGCTGTAGTGGGTCCGGCGATCTCGATCCGACCGCGGAGCAGCTCGCGAACAGAATCCTGTCGCTCAACGACCACCAGGCTGCCGAACGACGGAGGCCCGAGCGACGCAGGTTCCAACGTGAGTTCATCAAAAATCGCGCGCCATTCGTGCA
>JACDCM010000522.1 GCA_013817545.1 Gemmatimonadaceae bacterium
GGGGTCAGCCGCGATGAACGTCACGCGGGCGGCAAGGCCTCAGCACCAACAGCACCCCCGAATGGGGAGTAGGCGGCAAGGTAGCACGGCACCGACCGCGCTGCAGAACGGCGTATCTGCGTACAATTAGGGCATATGCCTCAGGTCCCGCCGCGAGGGACGCTCCGTCCCCGCTCCCGGAGCTGCGCCTAAGTAGCCTGGTGGTCTTCGCAGATGCGTGGTTGTGGGGTTGGACTGAGAGGTAGAAAAATCTGACGGCGCGCCCGCTCGAAACTTAGGCGGCGATGCCATCGCGTGTGGACGAACACCGTCGGGGTTTGACGCACAGCCACACCCCGCAGCGAACGGCGTCGCAGGTATTCCTCCCTCGTCATGCGCAGAAGAGAACACGCGTGTGTCACAACCCCGCGGCAGGGCGGTGAAAGTTTCGTGACTTCGGTGGCGCCGATGTTGCTCGGCCCTCGGCTGAATTTCCGAGATCCCTCAATAGTGCCTGGGAATTCAGACGCGACAGCGCCGAGACATTTGATCGATCTGCATCACTGCCGTCTCGACGGAACGCGACTGCGCTGCGATTTGTCTGGGGACGTCTGCTCTTCCTTTCTAGCTCGCGGAATTCTGAACGTTTGTCACCGCACTGGCGGCGGAGGATAACGGCGGCGCGGAGTTAAGCTGCTGTCGCGGCGTGCTCCTACCGCGGCAGGCAAGCCAGTGCCGAAATCGAGCGGTTAGTATGCAGCTCGCGCAACCTGACGATCAGGTGAACCGAAAACTTTCACGAGCTTGTGCTCACGAAAAGGTACGCGGCGCGTAACCGTGAATCAAAAGAAACAAGAAAGTAACAAATCCGCCATCAGTCCGTCACAACCGCGGGTTAGGAGTTCTGCGAGATAAAAAACCACAGAACCCACCCATGCATAAACTACGTCTAACAATCTTCGCTAGTCTTACCACCCTCGCCTTCGTCGCACCGACTCGCGCCGAATTGATCTACGCCGTGAACGGGAACAACGAGCTGCTGACATTCGATAGCATCGCGCCGGCTGCGATCCTCAGCCGAACCGCGATTAACACCCATGGCAACGACGCCATCCTGAATATCGACTTCCGTCCGGCTACCGGACAGCTCTACGGCTTGAGCGGCAACAACAATCTCTACGTTATCAACCCTGGGACGGGTGGCGCCTCGCTCGTTGGAGCGACAGGCATAACCGGTGGGTTCGATTATGGTTTCGATTTCAATCCCGTCGGCGATCGAATCCGCGTGGCTACCGGCGGGGATCGCTTTTTCCGGGTCGACCCGATCACCAGTGTAGCTACGTCTGGCGGCCAGCTGCACTATAATGCGGGAGATCAGAACGCTGAAGCCGTGCCACAAATCACCGGCGCTGCTTACGCGAATAACTTCTTGCCTTCGCCGCGCACGCCCCCGCCGGGGACGGAGCTTTTCTATATCGACTCACGACTCGATATCCTGGCGTTGTCGTCCATCGCGAACAACCGTGACCTGACGACCGTAGGAGCGCTCGGCCTCGATGTCACCGGTCTTCTAGGGTTTGATATTTCCGGCATTACGGGTGGAGCCTTCGCTTCGTTCTCGACCGACGGCAATATTTCCGGTCTTTACACAATCGATCTCGCCAGCGGCACTGCGACCAGCCTTGGCATGATCGGCGAGTCGATTTTGGATATCAGCGCCGCGGCTGTTCCCGCTGCGACTGTTCCGGATTTCGGGAGCACTACGGTTCTGCTCGGGATCAGTGCACTCGGTCTCCTCTATTTTCGCCAGCGCCTTGGCATCAAAGCTTGAAACAACCTCAAAGATCATCTCAGCAAAAAATGAAACTGTTTACCTACACTTCTAAAATCCTTCGCGGCGGCGCAGCTTGCGCAGCTCTCCTTCTGGCCGGTCACCCTGCTGGGGCGCAGGGATTTGTCACCTCCATCAAACCGTACGCGACGTCCGACGCCCGAACACCAAATAGTCAGTTCGACCTTCTGCCTCTCCTCAGCGTGGCAGACCAGGTCCCACGGACCGGAAGCACCACAGGTCAGCGATACCGGATGATCGGAATCCCTGATGGCATGGGCGCAAGACGAAACAGCGATGGCACGGCGACTCTGTTCCTCAATCATGAACTGGTAGGCACAGTCGAGTCACAGCCTGTCGTGAATGGACGTATTTTGCGCGGCGCGTTTGTGTCCCGATATGTCCTGGCGGGCGATGGTCGTTCGGTCCTCTCAGGAGACCTCGCCTACAAGTCCGTCTTCCAGGACGATACTTTTGTCGGTCCGATCGCAACCACTGCGAACACGACGCCGGCATTCACCCGCTTCTGCTCCGGTTCTCTCTCCGGGCGCGAAGCTGGCTTTGATCGTCCGATCTACTTCGCAAGTGAGGAAAGCTCGACGGGCACGTTCAGCGCCCGCGGCCCGCAGTCGGTCGCCATCTTCAGGAACAATTCTGGAGTGGGAGAGGCGCATGCTCTTTCCCGGCTTGGGTATTTCCCGTGGGAGAATGCGCTGGTCAGCGCGCGCAATGACTCCCTCACGGTCATTATGAGCATGGAGGATGGCCCAGCCACTCTCGATAATCAGCTCTATATGTACGTCGGGAAGAAACAGCGTGGCGGCAGCGTGCTCTCGCGGAATGGATTGAACAATGGGGCGCTGTATGCGTTTCGCTCGAGCGATCTAGCGAAGAACG
>JACDCM010000155.1 GCA_013817545.1 Gemmatimonadaceae bacterium
ACGGAAGAGAATGCGTTCTTCGCCAACAGCTACTCGTGTGAGTTGGCCGATCTCAGCTTGGTGGAGAAAGAAGCCGAACGGCGCCAGTGGCTCGGCGCGAATTATGGGCTTTTCGGCCACTCGCGAGGCGGAGGAATCGCGATCCTGCACAGCGCACGGCAACCGCTGGTGCGCGCACTCGCCACCTGGGCCGCGATATCTACAATCGACCGCTGGTCCGGAGACGACAAGATCAAGTGGCGGGAAAAAGGTCGCACTGGAATCATTAATGCACGCACAGGTCAGGTGCTGGAGCTTGGCACAGCAACGCTTGACGACATAGATAATCTCGCCAGGAGCGATCTCGATATCATCGCCGCCGCGTCGCGTATTGGAATTCCGTGGCTTATAGCGCATGGCACGAAGGACGAGGCTGTGCCGTATGCGGAAAGCGAAAAGCTCGAGGAAGCCGCCACGACCGCGTCCGTGGAAAGGCTCACTATTACGGGCGGCGACCACACCTTCGGCGCTCAGCACCCTCTTATGTCGCCAGTGCCTTCGCGCACGCAAAGGGTGATGACGCGGACGCTGGCCTTTTTTCGCGACCATCTTGAGTAGCATGCTCGACCGGGTGCTGGCGCATCCAGAGGTTCAGCGACTATCGCAGGCTCTTGCCGAGCATCCCGGTGCGCGCATCGATATTCCCGATCCACTGCGCAGAGCGGCAGTAGCGGTCATCCTTCGACTCGGAGACGCCGGCACACTCGAGCTGCTCCTGATAAAGCGAGCGGAGTTCGCGGGAGATCCCTGGAGCGGGCACGTGGCGCTCCCCGGGGGCCGTCGTGAAGATACAGACGTATCTGCCACGGCGACGGCGATCCGGGAGACTATGGAAGAGACCGCCATAGATCTGGCGCGGGACGGGCGCCTCCTCGGCGCGCTCGATGAACTGCAGCCCATCGCGCCTTCACTTCCGCCAATAGTGATAGCTCCGTTTGTCTTCGTAGCCATGAGTACCGTTGTGATTGCGCGGAGCCGTGAGGTCGCGGACGCATTCTGGGTGCCATTGGCTGCCCTGAGAGATCCGGATTCGGCTAGAGAGATCGAGCTTCAGTTGCTCACAGGACCTCGGCGGGTGCGCAGCTTCGGATACGGCAGCCACGAAATTTGGGGATTGACCGAGCGCATTCTAAGCCGCCTGCTTGAAACGTTGCAGGGAGGTGCGCTCGCTCGCTCTTGAATGCGAACGGTGCAGTGCCGTAGAGGTAGCCACTCTAAATTAGGTTGTCCTAAATCTGAATCTACAGTTCATCATTCCTATCTCGTAAACTAACTAACAATGTCTGCCGTTCCCGTTCGAAAGTCTGACACTCCACCGCCCCCAGATCCCGGCTGGCGACGGGCTCGTGTTACGCCCAGCCTGACAGAGGTCTACCGCACAATACCCGTTTCGAAGCGCACCTGGTTCAGGAAGCTTCTTGCATTCGCCGGCCCTGGCTACCTGGTCGCTGTGGGATACATGGATCCCGGCAACTGGGCCACAGATCTGGCAGGTGGTTCTGCATTCGGGTATTCGCTCCTCAGCGTCATCCTCATATCGAACTTGATGGCGGTGTTGCTGCAAGGATTGGCGTCCAAGCTCGGCATCGTCACAGGGCGCGATCTAGCGCAGGCGTGCCGCGATCACTACTCCAAGCCTGTTGCCTTTGGCCTCTGGGTGCTATGCGAGCTGGCGATCGCCGCTTGTGATCTTGCCGAGGTGATTGGTACGGCGATCGCGCTCAATCTGCTCTTCGGAATTCCGTTGCCCTGGGGTGTGGCGATCACGGCGCTCGACGTCCTCATAGTTCTATATCTTCAGAACAAGGGCTTCCGGCTGCTGGAAGCTCTGGTCATCACGCTCGTTCTGACGACAGGCGTCTGCTTCCTGTATTTGATCATGCTCGCGAAGCCTGATGCGGCCGGCGTGGCGGCTGGCTTCGTGCCCAGCACCGAGATCATCAGCAATCCCATGATGCTGTATATCGCGATGGGCATCCTCGGCGCGACCGTGATGCCGCACAACCTTTACCTGCACTCTTCCATTGTGCAGACACGGAAGTATTCCGAGGATCGGGAAGGGAAGCGCGAGGCGGTGAAGTTCGCGTTCATAGATTCCACCGTCGCGCTATCGATCGCGCTCTTCATAAATGCGGCGATCCTGATCGTCGCGGCGGCCGCCTTTCACACGACTGGCAACACTGAAGTCGCCGAGATCCAGGATGCTTACAAGCTCCTCACTCCGCTGCTCGGCGGCGCTGCCGGCACTTTCTTCGCGCTGGCGCTTCTCGCTTCGGGACAGAACTCGACGATAACCGGCACCCTCGCCGGCCAGATCGTAATGGAGGGCTTCCTCAACATCCGACTCCGGCCGTGGCTGCGCCGGCTCATCACGCGAATGATCGCTATCGTCCCGGCGGCAATCGTCGCCATACTATACGGGGCCAGCGGCACGGCAAAGCTACTCATACTCAGCCAGGTGATCCTCAGTTTGCAACTTTCCTTCGCCGTCGTTCCGCTGGTGCGCTTTACCTCGGACCGTACCAAGATGGGCGAGTTCGCGAACGGACTCTGGCTCAAGATTCTCGCCTACGCCGTCGCGACCGTGATCGCGTCGCTCAACATCTGGCTGTTGGTGCAAACCTTCAAGGGATGGATGACCTGAATATGTACCAGCGCATTCTCATTCCCCTCGAAAACACAGCCTACGACGATGCCATTCTGCATCACGTGAAGAAGCTGGCGCGGCTGTGCAATTCGTCACTGGTTGTGGTGCACGTAGCAGACGGTTGGGCGGCGCGTAACATCCACCAGTTGGAGCTGCGAGAATCCGAGGAGATGCGGAAGGATCGCGAGTACCTCGAGAAACGCGCGGCTGACCTCGTCACAGAGGGGTTCGAGGTCGACGCCATTCTTGCCGGTGGCGATCCGGCTCAGGAAATATCGGCTGCCGCTGAGCGAGAGAAATGCGATCTGATCGCAATGTCGACGCACGGTCACAAATTCCTCGCCGATCTTGTCTACGGTAGCGTCGCCGAAGGGGTTCGGCATCGATCCACCATTCCCGTACTCATGGTTCGCGGGCATCCGACGCCGAAGTCTGCCGAGGCCAAGCAGCCGCTGTGATGACCGGACGCAGTCTCGATGAATACACCGCGCCCGTCGAGGATTATCTCAAGGTCATTTACGAGATAGAGCGGGCGTCAGGTGCCGCCGCTACCACCGACATCGCTTTGCGTCTCGCCATCGCTCCAGCGAGCGTGAGCGGCATGGTCCGACGACTGGCCGACCAGGGGCTGGTTGACCACGAGCGGTACCATGGCGTGAGGCTCACTGATGAGGGGCGGCGAGTGGCGCTTCGCATGCTTCGGCGGCACCGCGTGATCGAGGCGTATCTCACTCGCGCACTCGGCTATGAATGGGATCGGGTGCACGATGAAGCGGAGCGTCTGGAACACGCGGCTAGCGACGAATTGATCGACCGGATGGAATCCGCGATCGGAACTCCGGGAGTGGATCCGCATGGCGCTCCGATTCCGACGCGGGAGGGCAAGATCGATGAGCGAGAGCATGTTTCACTCGCGGAGCTCGAGCCGCGGCAGACGGGTCGCGTCGTGCGCGTCAGTGACGATGATGCATCCCGGTTAAGGTATTTGGGCGAGTTGGGCCTGGTTCCAGGAGCGCGGGTGACGATGCTGGAGCGGGCACCGTTTGGCGGTCCGATCAGGCTGCGTCTGCGGAAGGCGGAATGCGCTATCGGTCCGGAATTGGCGGGATCGGTGTGGGTGGAGGTGGCTGAGTAGGGGAATCGGGAATCGGGAATCGGGAACAAGCGTGGCGATGCAACAGAGCTCGTTAATAAGCTCCCTGCTGTCCGCATCCAATATCTTATATCGACCCGGCATTCCCGATTCCCGAATCCCCATTCCCGGCGCAGGATCGTGTTCGCGGCTCGGAGCCGTTTCAACTGGAGGATTCAAGGTGGTCGAACGGAGGGTGGAGATCGATCCGGACGCGACGATCGGCGGCCTGGTAGGGCAGCTCAAAACCGATAGCGCGCGCCTGTTGCGAAATGAGTTCAAGCTCGCCAAGGTCGAGATGGGCGAGAACATCAAGGCGGGTGCCTGGGGGGTGCTCTGGCTCGCGGTCGCGTTCGGCGTGGGAGTGATCGCGCTGGTAGCACTCACAATCGCGCTCGCCGCCGGCATAGGACGATTGGCGAACGGGAATATGTGGGTCGGCGCCATTTCTGCGGGCGTGATAGAGATCGGACTCGGCGGATGGCTGGTGTACCTCGGAATGAAGACGTTCGCTGAGCCGTCGTATACGCTCGAGGAGTCCCGAAAGGAGTTGGTGAGCACCAAGGGTTGGATAGAACGACAGCGGGGAGGTTAGAATCCGTCGGCGGCCTTCACCGCACGCAAATGTCGGTGATCTTTCCTGACCAGCTGCCCAATGCGAAAGGTTGCGTCCGTTTGCTCGCCATGTTCAAGCGCAACGTGAGCTGAACGCGACGCTTCTGGCCCAATGCTGATCCTTCTTCTTGCTCTCGCGCTGCAGGGCACAGACCGCGCCGTGCAGCCGCAATCGGTTCATCGCGGCATTGCGATCGATGAGCGGCTCGCCGCAGACGCGAAATTGCGGGTCGGCGCGATGGCTGTCCTCACGGGCGAGCCTAACGCATCGAGCGGCGACACGGTGCGCATCGCCGCCATCGTCCGCCGCCGCGCGGATCCGAGCGAGATTGCGCGCAGCGAGTATCGAGTGCGTTTGCATCTGGATCAACTGCAGTCGCTGCTCGGCTACGGTGACCGCGTTGACAGATTCGCCGTTGCAACCCGCAGCGACAGCGCGACAACGCTAGCATTAAAGGCCATCAACGCTTCGGCATTCGGCTTCCGTGCGCACCGGTCGTCGGACATTGCAGTCGAGACGTCGGAGACATTTCGCGTGGTGAGCCGATTCCATGACGCGATCGGCGTCATCACGATCGTCGCCAGCGCAGTATTTCTCCTCTGCGTGCTGCTGCTGAAGGTCGACGAACGGCGTCGTGACATCGCGGCACTCAGGCTCGCCGGAATTTCCCGAAGAACCATCATGAGCGCAGTGGTGCTGGAAGCCGCGTTGGTCGCCGTGCTCGGAAGCGTTGTCGGAGTCGCCCTTGGCTGGCTCACAGCGGCTGGCGTCAATTCATATTACCAGGGAGTGTATCGCACCCCGCTCAAATTCGCGTTGGTGACACCGAATATCGTGCTGCTGGCCGTATCTCTTTCTCTTGTGCTGGGGATCGGAGCGGGCGCGCTGGCGGCGTTACGATTGGTCCGAACACCACCACTCGACCTGTTGGGGCGCTGATGCGAATCGCCCTTGCTGTAGCGTCTCTTCGACGGCATCAGTCTCGAACTCTGCTGGCAATAATCGGAGTGGCGATAGCCGCCGCGATGTTGCTGGACATGGTGATGCTTTCGACCGGTCTTAGAGAATCGTTCCGGCAGCTTCTCGTGAGCCGCAATTTTCAGATGCGCCTCGCGCCGCGCGGGACACTGCCGTTTGACACGGAAGCAACCATTGGCGGCGCGGGTGAGATCAACAAGTTGCTACGGACCAATCCTGATATTGAAGAAGTGAGCCCCGTGCTCGGCGCATCTGTACACGCGACGCTCCGGGATCGTGCTGTCACGGCATTCGCGCTCGGCGTCCTTCCGGCGGTACAGGGAGATTACAGGATCATCGATGGTGTGGATCTGCGCGATGCAGGCGAAGTCGTCGCCAACGCCGACTTCCTCGGCGCGATCGGTGCAGGCCTCGGTGATACCATCAGCATCGCGACAGGGTACGATCCCCAGCTTCGCATGTCGCAAAGGGCGCGGCGAGTGATCGTGACCGGTCGTGCGCGCTTTCTATACCTCTCTACAGGTCAGCCCGCCGTTGCTCTGCCGCTGGCGGCACTGCAGGGAATGAACGGTGCATCGCGACGCGACCCGGTGTCGCTGTTCATGGTGAGACTGCGTACAGGCGCGAGCGCCGACACGGTGGGACGCTGGATCACGCGCAGTATCCGCACGGTGAACGCGATCTCTACCGAGAAGGCGCTGGCGACGGTCGACGAGCGGTTGAGCTATTTCCGGCAGATCGCCTACATACTCGGCGCGGTGAGTCTTGCTCTGGGCTTTCTACTGGTGACGACTCTGGTGACCGTGTCGGTGAACGAGCGCATTGGAGAGATCGCCGTGATGCGTGCGATTGGCGTGTCCCGCGGGCACGTGGTTCAGCAGATACTGCTCGAGGGAATCGTGATCACGCTGACGGGTGCGCTACTGGGTCTCGCGCTCGGATTGGTCACGGCGCGGTATCTCAACGGCATTCTTTCCGCGTTTCCGGGTCTGCCCAACGCAATCGACTTCTTTCTCTTTCAGCCGCGCGCGGCGTGGACAGCACTTGGTCTTTTGGCTGCTTGCGGTGTGGCGGCGGGTATCTACCCGGCGTGGCGCGCAGCGTCGCGTCCGATCGCAGTCACATTGCGTGAGGAGGCGGTGGCGTGAGCGTGCTGGTGAGTTTGCGTGACGTGATGCGGGACTACGCTATAAACGGCGATGCGGTGCACGCCGTCCGTGGCGTTTCGCTGGACATCGCGCAGGGAGAGTATGCCGCGATTGTAGGGCCTTCCGGCTCCGGAAAGTCGACGCTACTGCACCTGATCGGAGCCATCGACCAGCCAAGCGCCGGCTCCGTGACCATTGGCGGCGAGCGAGTTGACGCGCTGAATGACCGGGAGTTGACGCGACTGCGACTGCGTCGCGTCGGTTTCGTATTTCAAAGGTTTTACCTCATGCCGATGCTGTCTGCGCGCGAGAACGTCGAGCTGCCTATGGCGGAGGCTGGCGTTCCGAAAGCGGAGCGCCGGAAACGCGCCAGTGAGTTGCTCGGTTACGTCGAGCTTTCACACCGCGAGCGGCACCGGCCCACGCAGCTGAGCGGCGGTGAGCAGCAGCGAGTGGCAATCGCTCGCGCTCTTGCGAACCGGCCCGGGCTGCTTCTCGCGGACGAGCCGACAGGGGAGCTCGACGCGCGCACTGGTGCGGAGATTGTGGCGCTTTTTGAGCGCCTTAATAACGATGGGACGACGATTGTGGTCGTCACGCACGACGAGGGACTGGGCCGTGCCGCGCGACGAGTGATTCATATGAAGGACGGGAGAGTGGTGGGAGAGGACTGAGAGAGTGCTGATCTGTCTACTACGTACTGCGACTGCTGGCACACCCAATGTCATTGCGAGGACACGAAGTGTTCGAAGCAATCTCCGTCCAGAGCCGACGAGGAGATTGCTTCGCCGCTGCGCGGCTCGCTATGGATTGATACCAACGCGTGGAGTGAGGTATTTCGTGACGTCGTGGAGGACAGCGTGATAGCGCAGCTTGCTTTTCGTTACCTCCTCTACCGGCCCTGGCGGTCGGCGATGCTTCTGTTTGGATACGGTTTGGGCGTTGGCGTAATGATCGTGCTCCTTGCTATAGGGGAGGCGCTGCTAACCCAGGCGCGGGACGAGAAGCTGGTGGGAGGCGGTGCGATCACTGTGCTTCCGGAGGGCCTCGATGTAGAGGTAATGAAGACAGGTGGGGTGGGTGGTCTCTACTTCTCCATAGACCGCGCCCGGTTCGTGTACCGCCAACTTCTGGCGGCGCCGAGGCTGGCTGCTGAGGTTGCGGCAGTAGCACCGCAGATAGAGGGGAAGCTTCTGTACCTGCATTCAGATGGGTCTGAGTACGCCGTACGTGCTGGAGGAGAAGTTCCATCTCGTACCAGAGCGGTGAGATCTGAGCTGGAGTTGACGTCCGGTGCCTGGGAAGATGATGAAGGCGACCGCCGGTGGATCTCGCCAGCTCCGCGGGAGCTGTACAGCGAGATCGACCGGTTTCACGAAACCCCCGCTGGGGTCACACGCCCCGAGAGCTGGGCCGAATGGCACTATTTCAATGTTCTCTCCAGGAATGGGCGTCGATGGGCGTACATATCGCTCATCATTGGAGGTGACGTGCCCAACGGAGAGTGGGGCGGACAGGTGTTGATCAGCGTCCGGGATGAGGGTGGCGCGACGCGAAAGTTTCGAGCGAATGTACGATCGCAAGACATACTGTACTCCACTTCCTCGCCGGACCTCGTAATGGGGGCGTCGAGCGTGTCACTGGAGTCAGATGGGGAGTACGTGATTCGTGTTCGAGCGAAGGAGGAGCAGGGGAGTTCGAGCCTCACCGCCGACCTGGTCGTGACGCCGGCAAAACGAGGCTACTTCCCGGGCGCGACACTGGCTGAGTGCCAAGGTGACGGAGGTGCCTGTGAATTCACTTCCGGCTACGCCGTCGCGGCCTTGCGCGCAAACGCGCGTGGAACGCTGTGCATCTCCGGGGAGTGTGAGGAGTTCCTCGACGCTCAGGCATACCATGATCACAACTGGGGAGTCTGGCGCGGCGTGACATGGGAATGGGGAGCGTCACGCGCTGGAGAATTCACTTTTTTATATGGGCGTGTTGAGCAAAAGTCTGAGCTGCAGGATGCAGGTCTGGGAGTGGAGAACCCACTAATTCTGTATCTTGTGGATTCGCTCGGCTTTCGCGCGCTCTTTCGGCCGAAGAGTATTGCTTACGAGGGCGCGCGGCGCATCGCGGTGGACGGACGGACAATACAAGTTCCGACGCGCGCGGAACTAACGGATGTCCGTGGCGGAGATACCCTTCACATCACTATCGAGATTGAAGACGCTATTGCCACAGACACACGGCGTCCATTACTCGACCGCGGCGATCAAAGCGCAGCGAGTGCTCTCTCGACTCCGTACTTCATCCAGATGAAGGGCGTCGCGCGGCTGACGGGGCGCGTGGGGGGAAAAGCTGTGAGTGGAACCGGGACCGGGTTCTTTGAGACGTATCGGTAGAGAAGACGGACAAGGGACAAGGGACAAGGGACAAGGGCAACGCCCTCGATCCATT
>JACDCM010000523.1 GCA_013817545.1 Gemmatimonadaceae bacterium
GAACACAGCGGTGTCATTGAGTTGTTGCTTCAGCGTGGGGCGCCTCTGGAAGTGAAAAACAGGTGGGGCGGTACGGTATTGGATTCGACCTGTATTTTGCTCTTCACGCGCCTGTCGATGGCGTCAACTACTCCACTGTGATCGACACACTGATTGCTGCGGGCGCGGACATGAAGGCGGTAACTCCGTTTCCGACTGGCGACAGGCTCATTGATGAGACGCTTCGCCGACACGGTGCGCGCTCGGGGTAAGTGGTTTCGCAGTCCACAAACGCATTCCGGGTTCCGAGTGTTACGGCTCGCTTGGTTGATTCGCAGAATCCGTTCTTTCCAAAGCATGCATACAACCCTGGAACATTGATGTCATTGTCAGCCTCGGATGCTGGTGCCGCGAGCAAGGCGCCGAAACGCGTTGAGCAGCTCGCTGTGGGCCGCCGATACTGGCCGCGATGGACCTCTGTCAGGGGACGAAAAAGATGACTCCTTCAAAATCGGTTCACGTTCTCGTTTTCGACGGCTTCGCCGACTGGGAGCCGGCTCATGCCTTGGCGGAGCTGCGTCGTTCGGGGAAGCGTTCCATCCGGTCCGTTGGATTCGGACGCGACCCCGTGACGTCCATGGGTGGACTCCGGATTACGCCGGACGTTGAGCTTGCCGCAGTCCGCCCCGACGACGTCGAGCTGCTGATTCTGCCTGGCGGTGATCTGTGGGAATCCGCCGAGTATCCGCGACAGGAGCTGGAGGAGCTTGTTGTCGCAGTGCTCGCGGTGAGCGCTCCGGTAGCGGCAATCTGCGCGGCGACGCTAGCTCTGGGGCGGGCAGGGATCCTCGATTATCGTCGGCACACGAGTAACATGCCCAATTATCTCACGACCCACGCCAGGGAATATCGGGGTGCCGACCATTATGTCGATGAACTGGCGGTCAGCGATCGTCACGTCATTACGGCGAGTGGTCTGGGAGACGTCGATTTTGCGCGCGCTATTTTCGCCGAGCTGGAGCTTTTCAGCTCAGTTGACGAGCAAGCGTGGTTCGACATGTTCAAGCATGGCAGACTTCCCGCGGACGTTATCTAGCGCGAAGTTTCGGTGGCTTGTCACTCGTCGAGTCAATGCGAGAACATCCATCTGCAAATGTTTGGACCGGCCACTTGACAAATTATCCTTACGCGATAAAATAGGCGCTCTGGGAGTCGCGTCCCGATGTTCACGAGTTGTTCCGCTTCTCACCTGGGTGAGACGAGGCCAACCAAACCCGAAGGAAACACCTTCGAGTCGATCATCGGCGGCGCGATTTGTCGTTTCCGTCGCTCGGCACAAGAACATTCTGAACACGAACTCAAGCTCCATGAGAAGCTTACCAACCCAACAACTCGATAGCGACCGACGCGCTGGCTTCTGCCAGCTCGCCGCGGTATCGAGCGCGCCTTGCGGTGGACGCGCTGGAAATATCGGCGTCGCAAGAACGTATTGCCGGCCAGGTCTCAGAAAGGAAAATAGTGCAGGCTCCGAGTGTGAAGGACATACTCCCTAGAGTACGACGTCACCTCCGGAACAGGGACGAGTAAACGCCCCGCCTGCGCAGTGTGCCAGGTGGGGCGTTTCGCATTCACCGGCTGAGTACTGCAGTTTCACGAAGGAAACCAACGCCGCGTGTTGGTGGCTGATTGACAAGTGATGATCTGGATCAGTGCAGTTGTCACGACACGAAGTTCGTCGTCGGACGGCGCGACATGATGCCCGTGCAGAGAGACACGCGACTCCCCTGCCCGGAAAGCATCCGCTCGGTCGTGCAGTCAACCGCAGGCCAACGTGCGGCCGATCGCCGGCTCGACCAGGCTCGCAACGAAGAAGAAAAGGCCGATCGTCGTCTGTGGGACGACGATCGACCGAATTGATCCAGATCGTCACACGTCACGGCAATCGCGCCGGCACAACTGAACACGAGAAGCTCCAATGAAGATCTTCGGACAGCACGACGAGAAGACCATTATCCAGTTCAATGACGTCCGCTCGCGCGCCGTAAACGCCGCGCTCATGGCGGACGGCCATGTTGGCTACGTCATGCCAATCGGTGGCGTCGCCGCATACCGCGAGCAGGTCTCCGTCGTCGGTGTCGGCTTCGACATCGCCTGCGGCAACGCCGCTATCCGCACCGATCTCACGCTGGAATCGCTGGGCCGCGATCCCGCGGAAATTCAGCGGGCGCTCACGTCGTTCGCCAACGAGATCGCCGGCACGGTGAGCTTCGGCATCGGGCGGAAGAACCGCGCGGACGATGCACCCGTGGGCCACGCGCTGTTCGAGGATGCGTCGTGGGACGCCGTCTCGGCCAAGCACCGCCAGGCGCTCAAGGTAAAGGCGCGCCAGCAGCTCGGCACCGTGGGCAGCGGCAACCACTACGTCGACGTGTTCGCGGACGAAGCGGGCGCATTGTGGATCGGCGTTCACTTCGGGTCGCGCGGTTTCGGGCACACGGTCGCTTCCGCGTTTCTGGCGCTGGGGCAGGGCAAGGCATGGGGGGAGCGCGTGCCCGAGACCGAGGTGCTGCTCGACCTCGCCCAGCCGGTTGGGCACGACTACTGGCATCTGATGAACCTCGCTGGCCAGTACGCGTACGCCGGTCGTGAGTGGGTCGCTCGCAAGGTTGCGTCGATCATTGGCGGCAGCGAGATGGAGCTGGTGCACAACCACCACAAC
>JACDCM010000524.1 GCA_013817545.1 Gemmatimonadaceae bacterium
GGGGAGTAGTCCGCTCACCCCCCACCCCCCATCCCCCATCCCCAACTCCCCTCCGCCCGCAGGCAGGTATCCGCCCACTCCTCCTCTCCAAAGTACAATCCCAGCCCGACCTCGTCAGATCCACAGGCCGCACTTCCACGCCGTGCCGGCGCGCATCCTCGATGAGAGTTCCGGGCGCATAGAATCCCATCGGCTGCGCGTTCAGTATCGCCGCCGTGAATTCTGGTGCGTAATAGTGCTTGAGATACGCCGACGCATACACCAGAAGTGCAAAGGACGCCGCGTGCGACTCGGGGAATCCATAGTCCGCGAAGGCGTTGATCTGATTGTAGATCTTTCGCGCTGTCTCACCATCGATGCCGTTCTTCCGCATTCCATCGATCAGCTTTTCGCAGATGGCCGACATTCTTTCGCGACTGCGCTTGTGTCCCATCGCTCTTCTCAGAATATCCGCCTCTCCGGCTGAAAATCCCGCGCACGCAATGGCGACCTGCATCCCCTGGTCCTGAAAGAGCGGCACTCCGAGTGTCCGTTTGAGGATCGGCTCGAGCGACGGATGCGGGTATGTCACAGGTTCCTCACCAGCCCGTCGCCTCAGATACGGATGCACCATGTCTCCCTGAATCGGGCCGGGCCGGATGATCGCGACCTCCACCACGAGATCGTAGAAACAGCGCGGCTTGAGCCGCGGCAACGTGTTCATCTGCGCCCGGCTTTCCACCTGGAAGACGCCAATAGTATCAGCTCGGCACAAATCATCGTACACAGCCTGGTCGGTCATATCGAGCTGCGCGAGATCGATGGTATGCCCGCGCGCCGCACGGATGTATTTCAGGCAATCCTGGATCAGCGTCAGCATGCCGAGGCCGAGCAGGTCAATCTTGACGAGTCCCGCCGCCTCGACGTCGTCCTTGTCCCACTGAATGACCGTGCGTTTGTCCATCGACGCGGGCTCGATTGGGACGACAGTAGAAAGCGGTTCACGGGTAAGCACGAACCCGCCCACGTGAATCGATCGATGTCTCGGGATCTGATGCAGTCCTGCGATTATGGCCGGAAGCATCCGAACTCTGCGGTCATTAGGGTCGAGCCCCGCTCGCGAAAGCAGCGTGTGCGCGTCGGAAGTGGACCGGAGCGCGGTCGTGGGGTTCCGGCGCTCGACGTGATCGTCGCTGGCGTGCGGATCGAAAAAAGCAGAGATGGATCCGCCGTCTGGATCGCTGGAATTCGGAGTGGATTGGGAGGATATCGGACTGCGTCGAACGCCAGAATCCCGCGCGCTCGGGCTTCCATATGGCTCGTAGGCAGCACTCGGCTTGGGGCGGTCGGCGGTCGTTAGTGGCTTTGTTTTCCGTGCCTGCTCCAGCTCGCCGCGGCGACCCGTGTCACGGCTGGCGGAAGCAGTATCCTCTCCCATTGCCTCTGCAGTCGCCTTGGCCGAAAAACGGTCACTGAGCATTGCCAGCGTGTTCGCCTGTTCGACCGAGAAGCCAAGCACCCGTGCCGAGTCTCGGACTGCGGACTTGCCCCGATACGTGATCTGTTCGCAAACCATGGCGGCGTGCTCGCGTCCGTAGCGTGTGTACACGTACTGAATCACCTTCTCCCGGTCCCGGTGCGCGAAGTCGATGTCGATGTCGGGCGCTCCCTGACGCTCCTCGCTCAGAAAGCGCTCGAACAGCAATCCCATTTTGACTGGGTCGATCGCCGTGATGCCAAGGCAGAAGCAGACGGCCGAATTCGCCGCCGAGCCGCGTCCCTGGCAGAGGATACCTTCGCGGCGCGCGAAGCGAACGATGTCCCAGACGATGAGGAAATAACCGGCAAGCTGGAGCTTGCGGATGATCTCCAGCTCGTGGGAGATCTGGCGGACATAGGGATTGGGGGATGGGGGAAGGGGGAGGGGGGATGCTCCGATTCCCAGCTCCCGGTGCTGTAATCCGCGTTTTCCTTCCACTCCCAATCCCCTATCCCCCACTCCCAGTCTTTCCGCCGCTCCCGTCTCCACCAAGCGGGTGAGATACTCGTCAGCCGTCACACCCGGTGGCAACGGAAAAGCAGGTAGTGTCGGCCTCAACTCGTGCATACGGAACGCGCACCGCTCCGCGATCTCGATCGTTGCGCGAATTCCCTCTGGCGCATGCTGCCAGCGTCTCGCCATCTGCGCCGCGCTCTTGAGGTACCACTCGCCATTGGGACGGAGCCGAGTGCCCATATCGTCGAGCGTTTTCTGATGGCGCAGGCAGCATAGCACGTCGTGCACGACTCGCCCGCGTGGCTCGGCATAATGCACATCGTTCGTGACAACCCACGGGACCCCGAGCGCGCGAGCGATGTCGATGAGACCCGGCACGATCCGTCTTTCTTCATCCAGGCCGTGATCCCAGCACTCGATCGCGACGCGGCCACCGAAGATGTCAATGAGGGTTGCCGCAGCCTCGCACGCTTCGTCGAGATCACCGCCCGCCGCGAGAGCAGGAACCCACCCCCGGGGACATCCCGTAAGCGCGAACAAACCTCGCGAATGCGCCGCCAGCGTATCGAGTGAAACGCCGGGATTTCCTCGCGAATTGTCCATCCGCGCCCGCGTTATCAGCGTGGAAAGATTTCCGTAGCCCTCGCGATCTTCGGCCAGAAGGAGGATGTGGCTTCCTGCGTCTACTGTTACTTCAGCTCCTACCAGTCCATCTATTC
>JACDCM010000525.1 GCA_013817545.1 Gemmatimonadaceae bacterium
GTACAGCGTTGCTGGGGACGCTAAGGGCGTCTATACGGCTTGGACACCAGCAGTGGGCAGTCACACGCTCGTGGCGACCCCATACTCCGCGACAAATGGCGGGGGCACAGCCGGGACAGGCATTTCCGTGAGCTTTGATGTGGTGAACACCACACCGACACCAACACCCACACCGACGCCCACAGCAACACCGACGCCCACTCCCACTCCGACGCCAACTCCGAGCGCGACTGCAAGTCCTTCGCCGAGCCCCAGTGCGACGGCGACGCCACGTCGTGGGAAGAAACCTCGGTAGCAGCCAACTGTCGAGACAGCGTACCCGATCTCCAGCGTTCGGACCTCCCTACTTGGCTGGTGATTGTTAAGGCCGTCGAAGCTGACCGTTCTTTCGCCTGTAACCCTGGTGGCGAGCCCAAGCTCAACCGTCATCTCGGCGGCCTGCGCGGTTGACATCGCGCTTGCTAGCGCGGCAAGAAGAACAAGCTTTTTGACCCAGCAACCCCGCGCGCATTCTCCGTTTAGTCGCATGGCTGTCCGACAGCTGCCGCGGTGAATTGTAGAGTGAGCCGGCGGCAACTCTGTCGGTATTCGGTGCAAGCGTGCCGGCAAAGATGAGGCGGTGCGACCAGGAGTCCAGAAGCCAAAACTCCCATTCCCGGTGATAAAGGTACGCAAATCGTTCATTCCCAACATATATGCCTGCCTCGCAAGGATTCGAACCTTGACAAAGAGATCCAGAATCTCTGGTGCTACCGTTACACCACGAGGCAATCGATCACAGCGAGACCTAAGATGCTCTGGGAGTTTTCGCAAGTAGCGGGAGCCCCCGCATCGCAGCCCGCATCAGTTGCCGGGCGCCTGCTGCTGTCTTCGCGGAGTTAACCAGAGTTCAGCGCCTTCGCGTGCCGCCTCGACCTCCAATGTTGCGCCGCTCTCCACGACCAACAAACGCGCGCGCTCGAGCATTTCATCGATCATCTCGTCGTCATGATCAGGATCATGATGGAAAAGGATAAGCTTTCGGACCTGCGCTTCCAGCGCGAGTGAGACCACACGGCTGAGCGAGCCATGTCCCCAGCCAATGTGTGTCTGGTATTCTTCGTCGGTGTATTGAGCGTCCATAATCAGCACGTCGCAGCTACCGAGGAACTCGACCAGTTTCTGCCGCTCCTTCTTCGCGAATTCCCGCGCCTCCTGCACACTGGCTTGATCGCGGTCGGCGACCTGCACCTTAAGCAGCTCGTATGGTTCGTTATCCGGGAAAAAAGCGACCGAACCGCTGCTGGTCGTGAGACGATATCCAGCGCAGACGCCCGGATGATTTGCGAACTTTGCGCAGACCCGAACTTTTCCGACGGAGAACTCCATTTCCTTTAGCTCTTCGATCGCAATGTTGCCTGGCAGCTCGCGCAGACTTACGGGGAAAAATGGCGTCTCCATCTGGCCGGCCAAAATCCTGGCTAGGCCGGCCCGGGCGCCCTCATAGCCAAGCACCCGGATTTCGTTTTTCTCTTTGTAGATCGGCAGGAAAAACGGCAGCCCCTGAATGTGGTCCCAGTGGGTGTGCGTGATCAAAAGCGTGAGTTTGACGGAGCGCTCGCCGAATTCGTGTTCCAGGGCCATTCCCAGCGAGCGGATCCCGGAACCAGCGTCCAGAATGATAATCTCGCCGTCGCCGCGGATCTCGACGCAGCTCGTGTTTCCGCCGTAGCGCACCGTCGCCGGACCCGGGACAGGAATGGAGCCGCGGACGCCCCAAAGTTTCAGGCGGGTAGACGGGGGATGAAATTCGACGCATTTGTTCTCATCGAGAGGTTTCCGTGGAGGCTGCGGCAGGATACGATCGATCGAGGATGAGAGAAGATCCCACGTAATCGGCTTCACGAGGTATTCGTCCGCGCCAGCTTCCAGTGCGCCGGTCCGGTCCACGCCGTAGTCCCGGCCGGAGACAACGATGATTTTCGTGGGTTGAAGCTGCTGACGAATCGCGCGGCAGACTTGAAAGCCGTTGGCCTTCGGCATCAAGAGGTCGCACACAATCACCTCGGGCCGATGCTTCAACGCAAGCTCAATGCCGACCTCGCCATCGCCAGCTTCAAAAACGGTCCAGTCCTCCCGCGCGAACAGCTCGCTGGTTGCGCGGCGACTTTCGTCGTCATCTTCTATCAACAGGACAGTCGGCATGTGAATCGCGGTGGCTAGACTACTCGAGTCGAGGCAAACTCCAAAGCGACGCCGGCCTTGGACTCCAACTCTCTCGATTACTCACAGCTTCTCAATCTGGTGAAATGGGACGTCATCACGGAGCTCACTGGATTGTTCGTCGGGATGAGATGTGTACTCACGTCCGTGGAAATTCACTTCCAGGGCGCCGCCCGTCTTCTTGGTTACAACAAGGTTGAACCAAACGCGCCGGGAGCGCCTTTTTTCCAGCGCAGTTCGGGGTGGAGGTTGATTTCCTCGGGACGAACGTCGAAACCTGCCGCGCGCAACAGATGCGACACGCCTTCGCGACTTTCCATCGTCTCCTTTAGACTGCGCGCGAAGAGCTCGATGTACTCCTTGTAAGACTCCAGTGCGAGTTTGCCTTCCGCGAAATGCTCCGCGAGCGCTTCATCGTGATAGTCGATCAGGTCGATCAGCGCGCGGCGCAAATTCTGGCGCATCTCCGGATCGACGACAATGTTAAAG
>JACDCM010000156.1 GCA_013817545.1 Gemmatimonadaceae bacterium
CCTGCAATCGGGGGTGGTGTCGCACGACTGGCGGAGCATCTGGCTCGTGCCGGCGGCGATGGCCGCGGTCGTGCTGGTGGTGTTCGCGGTGTTATTCAGGCCGGCGAAGGAGGCGCGAGCCGCAGGTGAATCGACGGCTCCAGGGAGGGAGACTGCGTCGGGGCGGTGACTGTCGTGCCGATGCTTCGCATGCTTCGCCGCTTGCTCGTTCTAACTGCATTTGCCATGGTGACCGTTCCCGCGCTTGCTGCACAGCTGGGCGACGCGCGTAGCTTGGCTGCAATCCGCGGTGTCGTGCGCGACTCGGCCTCGGGTGCGCGGGTGTTCAATCCGGCGCCGGTCGAAAAACTGGCCTTCACAGAGCAGGATCCTCTGGCGGCAGACCAAACTCTCGCCTGGGTTAGCGGAGGATTGGGTCGTGCCACCGGGGGAGTAGCTGGGGTGCTGGGGGTCGACGCTCTGAAACGCCAGCATCTGATCTCAGTCCGCGCGGTAGCGGTCACGACCGGGAACCTCTTTTCGCCGGGCGATGAGTATTGGGACGCGGCGCTACTATATGGTAGAGCTCTCCAGCGGCCACGCAGCATTATTACAGCCTCATCCGGTTTGGGAGTCACAGGTCGTAAACACCGTGAGGGTTTATTTGGAGGGCCCGGCACACGGGCGCCGACGACTATCAGCCTCCCATTTGCCGCTCGTGCCTCGTGGCGGCCACTGTCATTTCTGGGCCTGGGCATCTACGGATTTGCGAACGTCAATAAGGAGAAGTCGTTCGTCGGAGCGGCTACCGTCATCGAGCTCGGACGTCTGCGTTGAGCGAAGGTGCAGAGCCGGCGCCACCAAGAAGTTGGACAACAAACGGCTTCCAGGGACAATCAAATGCAGCGCAAATTCACAAATAGACGTGCGTTTTGGACGTTGGCCTTCGCGGTCATCGCTGCCGCATGCGGACCCAGCCCATACCCAGATACCGCTGCCCTACCAACTCCCGTACAAACGGACGCCAGCCCTCTCATCATTCTCACCGCTGACTCGTTAGAGCGCGATGTCGAGCGCGGCGCGTGCGTGGCTTAGCGTTACGCGGGAGACGCTGCATGGCGGTGCACCGAGAAGCCAATTACTTGCTCACGAGTCCTGACCTTGGCCAAAGCAAAAGCAGCTAAACCCGGCGATAAGCCACGCCCAGGCCGCACTCTGAAAAAGCTGTCGGGCGCCGAGCGCTGCCGGCGGAAGTTTCTGCGCTCCTTTCCGGGCGGATTTGAAGACGAGACATACTTCGAGTGGGAACGCAATTACAAGTGGGAAGCCCACGAACGCTGGAACGAAGCGCTCAACCCGACCACGTTTCGCTCTCTGCTCAAAGCTGAGGACTTCCTGGAGATCGCCGCGCGCGCGGTGCGGATCGAGTCGCGCACCAATCTGCTCTTCTCGTTCGAGAAGATGGCACTCCGCGATGCGGTCAAGTCGGTCGATGGAGCTCGGCTGTTTGCGACGGGATTATACGCACTGCTTCACGGTCCTGGTGCCGAACAGGAAAAATTCGAGCGCTGGCGCGACGTCGTAGCTGAGCTGCCACGCAAGCAGACAAGAGTGCTTACCTGGCCAGTCGTCACGGTTTTTGGATTCGTCGCGCTGCCCGAGAAGCACATCTTTCTCAAGCCAAACGTCACTCGTATCGCCGCCAACGCGTACGGCGCCGATTTCCAGTACCAGAGCCGGCCCAACTGGAGCAGCTATTTCAGCTTGCTCCAGTTTGCTGAAAAGGTGCGACGCGATCTCGAGGACATGCGCCCCCGCGACATGATCGACCTGCAGTCATTTATCTGGGTACAGGGGTCGGACGAGTATTAGGTCGTGGATTGCGCAAATGCGCAACGCCGCTGGAACGGCAAGAAAAGTCCTCCCCCAAAGCCGCGTAGAGGATCGCGGCCGCGTTGGAGAAAAAAACAGTTTGACAGGATGGGAAGGATGACAGGATGTAGAGGATGGCAGGATAGGCCCGGAGCGAAGCAGCGACTGCTTCTATCCTCTTTATCCTCTTCATCCTTCCCATCCTGTCATGCTGTTACGGTTTCCACTCTCCACGCGCGACCTTCGGAATGAACTTGTCCACTCCCTTGGGCGGATAGGCCAGCGTCTTTCCTTGCTCCGCACTCATGTACGCGGCCATGAGCGTCCGCACTACTTCGACTCCATCGTCAAAGGTCAGCGATGGTTTCTCGCCACGGAGGAACGCGCGCACGAAGTGTCTGTCTTCCGCCTCGTAGCCGTACGCCGCCGGCTCACCGGCCACAACGGGCATGAGCCCCATCTCGGCGTTCTGTTTCTCGACCAGATCCTCTCCTGACTTCCCTTTCACCTCTCGGCTGAAAAAGAGCTTGAGGCCGGAGTCGAGTGTATTCCACGACATGGAATACTCGGGACCGAGCAGCTCGGCTGAGAGCCGGAGCCCAGCGCCGACGAAGCTCCAGGACGTGGTCGCCTCACCGAGTACCGTCATGCCGTCAGCGGTCTCGAATTCGATCGTCGCGCTCGCGAAGTCCTCCGATGGAGTTTTCCGATAGTCGACGCCTTTTCCCATCGACTTGGAGAGTCGCTTCGCATACTCGGGACGCGTCCACTTGAGACTCGCGATGTGCGCGGTGATCCGGGTGGGCCGAAGCGACGCGCGCGGCGCACCGGGTTCAGTGAGGAGATGGCGCACTACCTCGACGGAATGGCACATCATGTCGTTGAGCACGCCGCCCCCCTGCAATGCTCCCTGCCAGAACCAGGGCATATGCGGTCCGCTATGCTCCTCAGCCGCGCGCGCCAGATACGGCCGGCCCGTGAGCGCGGCCCCACGAGCCCAGATCAGCGCCCGCCCGAGCTCCACCTGCGGCGCGAATAGCTGGTTTTCCATGTAGCCATGGTTGAGTCCGACACGATCGACAAGACGCGCAACCAGCTTGGCCTCGGCCACGTTTCGCCCGAGCGGCTTTTCGCATGCTATTCCGCGCAGCGTGCCGGTGCCACGCTCAATGGCGTCAACGATCTCCTCGACGTTTTCGATTCGAGCATGATTGGGCCCGCACAGCCAGACGGCATCGATGGCTGGATTCGCCACCATTTCCGCGATCGACCCGTATGCTTTCGCGTCGCCCACGCCCAGGGTGCGTGAAAGTGCCGCGGTAGCTGCGGCGCGTTTCGCATTGGGGCTCCAGATGCCAAGAACGTCGGCGTCGCGAACACCGACGAACGCCTGCAAGTGGAATTTTGCATTGAAGCCGCTGCCGATGATGCCGATGCCGAGACGAGGGTTCATAAAGAGGATTGCGGATTGCGGATTGCGGGTGAACTGCGGACTGGACTGCGTGCTACGTACTGAACTGTGGACTGGACTAAGTGTCGTATGAAACGCCGAGCTTTCGGAGGGCTGCGGGAGGACATCCATCCCACTTCGCTACGGCTACGTTGCCGATGTAACGCAGATCGCGCACCCCCATCTGGCTGGACCAGAACCCCGATGCAGTGAAGTCGCGCAGGTAGTTAAAAAAAGAGACGCCGTCCTTCATCGCCGGGGTTGCGCGCTCCGGCCACGCTATGTCTTCCAGGAGCGCTGTTCGTTCGACTGGTGTGCAAGCCGCGAACGTCTTCGTGAATCGGCGCTGGCATTCAGCGTCCATCCACGCGAGTGCTTCTCGCATGCGCTTCTGATTCGACGGAAACTCCATGAGGATGAAGTCCATGAACGCGGGCACGCCGGCGTCCGTCGCACTCCCCGACCGCGCATCGCGCGGAATGATCAGATCGACTAGGATGCGAACGGTACGCCACTCGTGTGGCGTAAAGAATTTTGGCGCATATGTCTCGCCATTTACGTCCAGCGCATTGAGGGCCTCGGCAGCACGGCGGGCAGCGTGATCAGCCTGATCCGGACTCCATCCGAACGCCGCCGCGATCGGCAGCATTGCCAGAATGGAGACTGCCTCACGACGACCGATGCCGGGGCGTTCACCAGACCTGGTGTTTGCGATATTTACCAACTCTGCCGGGCCCGATTGCGGATCAGCTGGCTCCCCTTCGTTTCCATGCCACTCGCTGTCGCTCATAGCGTTCCCCCCTTTCTCTGCTCCACGATGTGCTCCGCCGTCCGCATCGCGAGTGCCATAATAGTCCACGTCGGATTCTTGTCGGCTTGAGAGACGAAAGGCCCGCCATCCGCAACGAACAGATTCCTGACGTCGTGCGCCTGGCAGTTTCGGTCGAGCACGGAAGTGTTCGGATCATTCCCCATACGCGTGGTTCCAAGCTCGTGGATGATCCGCCCTCCAGCCGCGATGGAGTATCCCTGCTCGCGGGTAGGCATCGGCGAAAACACCTCCCCACCCATCTCGGCGATAAGCGCGCGGAAGGTTTCCTGCATGTGCTTGACCTGTTTGTACTCGTGCTCACTCCACTTCCAGTGAAAGCGCAGGACCGGGATGCCCCACTTGTCCTTGACCACCGGATCGATCTCGCAGTAGCTGTCGGCGTTCGGGATCATCTCTCCTCTGCCCGAGAAGCCGACGGTCGAGCCGTAGTAGCGGCGGTAATCCTCCTTGAGATTCTTGCCGTAGCCGCCGCCGGATGGATATCGATGTATCCCGCCCCCGAAACCATACGAAGGTACGCCGAGTCCGCCCCAGATTTCCACGTGATACCCGCGAGGGAAATCCAGCTTTTTATTGTCGATCCACCAGGGCATGTACAGATGACCACCGCCCACACCGTCCTCGTTGTGCGGGACGTGATTGACCATCTTCGGGATGAATCCGGCGACGTCGGTTCCGGTCGTGTCCGTGAGATACTTTCCGGCGGCGCCGCTCGAATTGGCGATTCCCTGTGGAAAACGGGACGACTTGGAGTTGAGCAGCAGGCGTGCGGATTCGCACGCGCTCGCGGCCAGCACGACAATACGTGCGCGCACATGCCGATCAGTGCCGGTTCGTTTGTCTACGTACGATACGCCGGATGCGAGACCCGCATCGTCCGTACTAACCTCGCGCGCCATGGCGTTGGTGAGCAGCGTGAGCTTCCCGGTTTTCCGAGCTGGGAAGATCAGTGTGTTGGGCGACGAGAAGTTCGAGTTCGTCATGCAGCCGCGACCGCACTGGCCGCAGTAATGACATGCCGCACGCCCGTTGTGCGGCTTGGTGATCACCGACATTCGCGCTGGAATGCACGTCACGCCGAGCTTGTCGGCTGCCCGCTTCACGAGAAGCTCGTAGCAGCGCGGTTTTGGCGGCGGATGAAAAACCCCGCCGGGGTGATTGCGCAGTCCTTCGTTGCTGCCAAAAATGCCGATCAGTCGGTCGACTCGATCGTAATACGGCGCGAGGTCGTCATAACTGATAGGCCAGTCGTCGCCGAGGCCGTCGAGACTCTTACCGCGGAAATCGTCGGGGCCGAAGCGAAGTGAAATCCGCCCCCAGTGGTTGGTGCGTCCGCCCAGCATGCGTGCGCGCCACCAGTCGAACTGGGTGCCCTCAGCACGTGTGTACGGTTCGCCCTCGATGTCCCAACCGCCGACGCAGGCGTCGAACTCGCCGAAAGGTCGCTCGCGTGTGGAAGCGCCCCGTCGGGGCGACTGGTACGGCCAGGAGAGCATCGCGGAATCGCGGGAGTTGTCCCAGTAGCCGCCTGCCTCGAGCATCACGACATCGGCCCCCGCGCGGGTGAGCACGTGAGCCGCCATACCTCCGCCGGCGCCCGAACCGACGATGCAGACATCGTATAGTTTGCTCGAAGACTTAAGCTGCATTGTGCGATACGATCCAGCGTGAGAGAGGAAAGTTTTTCGAAGTTGTGAAGCCGTCTCGAAGCGCGAGCCTATCAGATAACCGTTGCGGTGCCGTACCGTAAGATGAGATCGCTTGTCCGGGCCAACTTGTTTCGATCGCATTCCGAGGGATGCAGCCAGTCACGCGTTGCATCGCGAGAACGCCACCATAACTCGCTTGTCGAAATCAAAGTGGGTAAGTAGATGGCGCAAAAACGGCAAAAGAACAGCGAGACAGGGTGTGAGGATGAAGAGGTTTAACAGGATGCCAAACAATCGCGACTCATCTGCATCCCGTACAAGCTGGTTTGACCGCGGCACGCGGGCAGGTCACACGTCACACACCGTCACCGCCTCCCGTAGCGAAGTCAGGGGATCCCGCGTCGGCACGAACTCGTGCGCGACAAACCCGCGGAATCCCGTATCCACGATTGCCGTCGCCACCGCCCGCCAGTTGAGTTCCTGGGTCTCATCCAGCTCATTACGCCCTGGCACGCCTCCGGTATGAAAATGCGCAATGTGAGAAATGTTGTCCCGAATCGTGCGAATGACATCACCTTCCATGATCTGCATGTGGTAAATGTCGTAGAGAAGCTTCACGCGCATCGATGCCACACCCTTCATTACCTCGACGCCGAAGGCGGTGTGATCGCCATGATAATCCTTGTGATCCACCTTGCTGTTCAGTAGCTCCACGCAGACGGTAACCTGATGCTCTTCCGCGAGAGGCGCAATCCGACGGAGGCCTTCGACGCAAGCGGAAATGCCCTCAGTGTCGCTAATGCCCCCGCGGTTGCCGAACATGGCTATCACGTTGGGCACGGCATGCTTGGCGGCAAGTGGAATTGTCGCCTCCAGCTCACGAATCAGCATTGCGTGGCTTGCGCGCTTGTTGAAGCCATTGCTGAGGAAATCGTCGCGCTCGGTAGGGTAGCCCATCGAGCAAACAAGGCCATACTCGCGCACGATCTCCCAGTCACCAGGCTGGAGCAAGTCGATCGCCTTGAGTCCCATTGCCGCACACGCCTTACAGAAGTCTCGAAGCGGAATGCGATCGTATGGCCAGCGCGATACCGACTGCTTGAGACGGCCTCTGCGCACGGAGTCTGAGGTACGCATCTCCGCGGGCGAGCAATCAGAAAGCACGCCTGCGCCCGCAATCGCGGCTGCAACTGCGAGCACTTCGCGACGGGTGATGGAAGTCATGCGCGTGGCGGCAAGCGGGAGACCAGAGGCGCGCGACAAGGCGCCAGGCGGCAGTAGTAATCCCCATGGCTCCCGAAACTGCTGGCTGGCCACTTCTGGGATTCCCTCAAAACTCGAGCTGCGCGAGATACTCATAGCTGGCTTTGATACTCTCGAGCGCCGATGGCTCCGGATTGTCGTGCTCCACGATGAAGTGCCGGATGCCTGCTTTCTCTCGCTGGGCGAGTATGCGCGCGAAATCGATAGCGCCGCTGCCGACGTCTACCATTCGTTGTGCCGGTGAGGCTTCCATGTCCTTGATGTGCACCAACTCGAAACGACCGGGATGCCGGTCGAAGTAAGCCAGCGGACTCTGGCCTCCCTTGGTGACCCAGAAGAGATCCAGCTCCAGCGCGACGAGTGCGGGATCGGTGCGCTCAAGAAGAATGTCGTATGGAATTTTGTTTTCCATGCGCACAAACTCGAAATCATGGTTGTGGTATGCCAGACGCGTTCCCGCCTGCCTGGCTGTCTCGCCAGCCTTGTTGAAGAGGTCGGCGTGCTTGCGGTAATCGTCCAGGGTTCGCCGTTCTTCCTCCGCCAGCCACGCGACGACGAGATAGTCATGTCCCGCTACCTTGGCATCGTCGAGCTGCTTCCCCCAATCCTTGGTCAGGGCCGACGGTGTACCGATGTGCGCCGAAGGCGCTCGCAATCCGTGGCTATCGAGAATCTTTCGAACATCGGCTGCAGAGCGACCGAAATATCCCGCGAACTCGACTTCCTTGTAGCCAATGGCGGCTACCCGCGCGAGAGTACCAGCGAAGTCCTTCTCCATGTCGCTGCGCAGCGTGTAGAGCTGAACGCCGATCCGGTCGAGGGTGCTACCCGCAGGCAATGTTGGGTCTGCCGCTGGCACCTTCTTGTCATCCTCCGCGCGATTGGAGCACCCGAGCGCAGCGATACCCAGCGCGCCGAGGAAGGCTCTTCGATCGAGTAACTGACTCGGCGGTGTTGTTGTCGCGCCCCACTCGCTCTCTCGCATTGTGTGCCTCACACCCGGCATGGTTCGGTTGTGGCACCGAGCGACAAATGCGTCGTTCAGCGTCGCACCAGAGGATGCTGCGGGCGGAGGCAAAAAGCGAGAGTGTTCTGGGCTTCAGGGCACCGCTACTGCCGGAGACATTCCTGACGCGTTCACCGAGATGATGCGGTATTTCGGGTTCTGCTTGGTGAGTCCGGATAGCGCGTCTACGTAAGATGGAACCGCGCCGGGCAAAGTGACGAGCAACTGAAACGGACCGCCGCTCAATGAGCGCTCGATCCGGTAGCGCCTTCCAGCCCTTGTCGCGTCGCTGTCACCCGCGAGTGAGGTCGTGCTGAGAATGCACTATCTGGAAGAGCTCACCTATGCCGAAATCGCCGAGGCGCTCGAGATCTCCACGGGGACTGTAAAGTCCCGTCTCGCGTCCGGCCTTGCGTCAATGCGGCGGAGCTTGAGCGCAGGGCGCACGCATGAAACCGCGTCTTGGAGAAGACCCGGAAATTGAAGCCAGGGTAATTCAGACAGGCTACGCTTCCGCGTGAGCGCTCATGCCCACCTGTGCAATGAGCGAATCGAAGCGTGGCATCGATCGCAAAGGGTCCCAGGCCGGCTCACGAGCGAGCGCTATTAGCCAGCAGTCACGAGCCGCGAAGCCGATTTCCAGACAACGAACTGCTTCATCCAGGTCCCCCACCGCGACATGGACAGCCGCGTGCGCATTCGGGGAAACGAATTCCCGGGTGCCCCGTTCGATCAACCATTCGCGCAGCTCCATTGCTTCGTCCAGCTTACCGGTTTGAACAAGCGCCATCGCCAGACTACCGAGAGACCAGTCGTGGGGACCTGGCAGAGAAACCGCCTGCCTCAAGGCCTCGAGTGCCAGAGTGTTTTGCCCCAGATACAAATGGGACATGCCCATGGCTCTGTACGCTTC